>JAIESI010000237.1 GCA_019746135.1 Xanthobacteraceae bacterium | reverse complement strand
TCATCGGCTGTCCGCAATCATCGGAACGCTGTCCGGCTTGCGTCGGAATCCTGTCCGCAATGCCTCGGATTCCGCATGCGCGGAGACGCTTTGCCAGGTCGGAATCCACGTGTGGCTTCCTGCTTCGCGTGACATCCCGGATAACCGTCTGGCGAGGGGAAAGACTAAAGTCGTCCGGAATCGCCGAAATCGTTTCAATCCCGAGTTTCGTCAATTCGGCACGCCGTGAGGCGTTCAGATGCGGCAAGTAGAACACCCAGTCAGCGGGTTTCGACGCGGTGCAGCGTTCCCAATGCTCGCAGGAATAGGGCGAGTGGCAGTGCGCGTCAGGCTCGATTTTTGGTTCGTGAGCGCGCGACAGGCAACGGAGCTGTTCCTGGATCCTTGCCTCTATACCCGCGAGACGTTTTTTGCTTTCGCGCTTCACATCCACGCGGCTGAAGAACTTTGGCCACAGCATGCCGTTCGGACCACGAACATAATTCTTGTTGATGTGGAGAACTTGGACGGAAGCAACTCGAACGCCCGCCTTGCGAAGAACATGAAGCTGAACCGCTACGTCATCATGGTGGTGCTCCTTGACTTCACTGCTGCTCTTCACCTCCCGCAATCCCCACCAGCCGCGCGGCAGACGCTCCAAGATATCAACACGAATTCTCACACCAGAAGCCTCGAAGGCAGCTTCAAAGATTGCAGGCACGGAGGGGTCGGCCATCTGAGAAGCAGTTCGCGTCATCGCCTTCCTGTGTTCCCACGGCGCTTCCTCGATCAGCGCGCCGCCGGGAAACAAGCGATGGGCCATACGTCCGATTTCAGCTCCAACAGCCTCCACTGAGCCCGCTTCCGCTTCATTCCAGCCGGCGCGTTGATGAACATTCAGCCATAACCGGCGCAGACATTGCAGGCCAGCGGTGTAGCGCGTCTTTGTGAGGTAGATCTCGTTGGGCATGAGCGCCCCTAGGAACACAGCTTTCTATTCAGCATTTCCAGCTTCTTGCGCGCTTGTTTTAGAACCTCGTCGGCAAAGTTCTCGCTGATGTCACTTGGTTCGTCGTCGAGAATTGGGACACCCCCCAGTAGCAAACCGAAAGCATCAATTCGACGCCGCATAACGTCGACCGCTTTCTCGTCGCGCGTTCCGCCAAAGGTCGGATACGCATAGCGGATTGGCTGTTTCGTCAGCGCTGCCCATGATCCGATACGCCGCACCCTCCCGTTGCGCTGCAATGTGCGCACAGGGCTCGGATCGAGTTCATAGTGGATCACGTGCCGGCAGAACCGGTGCAGATCGACGCCCTCGCTCAATCGGTCAGTAGCGACGAGCACATCTGGACCGAACGGGCTGTTGAAGACGGCAAGAACAATATCGGACTCACCCGTGTAGAGCGTTTTGGGGCGCTCGCCGGAACCATCGTCGTTCCACGAGCCCATGACCGGAAACCCTTCATCAAGTCGTCCGGGGAAGTCAGAACGCTTGCCGCCGAAGCTGTGCGCCCCCTTCGCAATATTTCTAAGCACCGCGAGCGTCGACGTCGACTGCGCATCGAGGAGGCCCCTCACAAGTGTTCTCGCCGTTTCGGCAATCGTGGGCGCGCCTGAGCCCGCCCTCCGCGGGCTGTTCGTCGACAGCTGGCTGGCAAGGGCCTTTGCGCCGGTCGCCGGTTTGCCGAGCCAGCCCGCAATCTGCCTCCGCAGGCCCTTCGTGCAGAGCCAATCAAAGACTGGTTTGATCAGAGTGTCATAGTTGTGCGGCCGTTCCATCTGATCCGGCCAAATGTTTTCAGCTGAGAGCAGCAGCTCCCAGGCCTCTCGCCACACCTTTTCGGTCGCACCATTGGTGGTGTCATCGGTTCTTAGAGTCTTTTCCAGTGCGCTCAATAGCTCGCTCGCGGTGGCGCGGTGGTGGCAGAACACGAGCACCTTCTCTCCCGCACCTAGCAGCGAACGGATCGCCTCGCTGACCGCCGCGATCTTCGGATGGGGCTGCATGCGCCTAACGCTCAATGATTTCTTTGCCTCCCTAATATGCCTCGTCAACACAAGATCTGAGCGGATGCTGCTCCGATTCTCCGCTCGGTCGAGCTCAGTACGCACGTATTCCCAGCCAATGTGAAACCGCGGATCGTTGCGGCGCTCTCCCTTGCGTTCCGGTGTGAGTTGCAGGAGACGGTCCATCTGCAGCAGGAGTTTTATCTCTTCGGCCGACGCCGGCGGCGTCGCGATGTTCCAATCCCTCTTCTCAATTTCGCCGAAGTGCATCCGCTCGCCTAACGACAGGTCATCAATTCCGTGGCGGATAAGGTAGGGCTGTAACGTGCCAATGGCTGCTTTCGCTGCGGCTTCGATACGCTCGGATTCTGCTGCGACGTCGTGGCCTTCGCTTAGCGAGTAGAGGCGCTTCAAGTCGCTGGCATACTGCTTCACCTCTTTGAGGTCCGAGGCTCCGACGAACTGCAGCAGTTGTTCCAGTTCGGTGAGCTTGATACTGAAGGGCGTTGCGGTGAGGATCAATTTCCGTTTCGCGCGATCGCCGAGGTTACGGAGGGCCTCATTGAATGCGCTCCCATCGCCTTTCGCGCGATGGGCCTCGTCAATGATCATGAGATCGCAAGCGGTCCTCTGCTCATTCTGGCCGTGGCTTTTGACCAGAGCGTGATGGGTCGCGACCTGAATGGAGCCGTCGCGTAGCCGTTCAACCTCGCCTTGTCGGATCGATTTGCTCCCGATGCTGTCATAGGTGCCGCCGAGGCGCTTTAGCATCGGCACATGACGCTCAAGTTCCTCGGCCCAGCGCCGACGCATGCCGGCGTTTGGCGCGTAAATGCGGACGCGCTTGTCCTGGCAGGCAACGACCCACGCAATCAACGCGCCGATCGTCGTTTTTCCAAGTCCGACGTCATCAGCTAACAGCACGCCGCGACCGGCCGCGAAGCGGTTGAGGATTTCCTTTGCGGTCTTGAACTGTCTTTCGAGAGGCGCGAACTGGAGCCCATTCGCCCCGTATTCGATGTATCGATCCGCAGCGTCGAGAAACCGCCACCGACGCGCGTCGATCTGAAAGTCGTCCATCAGATCTCCTCTTCGAGACGCCAACCGAGTTCATTTGCGACGAGCTTTGCCGCGGGGCCTTCGCGATGCTGGTAGAGCGCACACAATGCCCATCCGTCCAAGCGCACACGTTCGAGAAGCGTGGGTTCTGTCTTTGCTTTGATAAGTGCTGCGCGCCATTGATCGACAATCCCAAATGCGGCGCGCGCGTCGAGCCACTCCTGCACCGCGTAGTCGGCAGCGGGCGCAGATACACCAGGAGGCCTTCGCGGCCCGCCAAAGCCAGGGATGGACTCGACGTCCACGACAGGGCCGCCGTAACGCTGAAGGAGAAACGCGTCGCGTAGCGCGGCCGCGAGCGAAGGATCGATCTCGGGCAATGGCGTCTTTGAGAATTCCTTGGGCGGCCGGAGGTCAATAACACTGACTTCCAGCGTTTCAGCGCCCTGGCTGAACTGCGCGGTGAGCGGCGTGACAACCGGCTCCTTCCACGGCAGCGCCGCTAGGCCGCTGACGAGCGAGACCTGGTTCTTTGCACCGCTGCTAAAGCTGACGGTCGCGCGAACAGCCGTCGTCGGGTCGGAACTGCGTGCACGGAGTTCGATCCGCTCGCCGTCCCATGACGCTTCAGCCCATTGCAGTGTCGTGTTGCCCGTATGCGGCCGCGGGGCGCAAAAGGGAGCGGAAAGCGGGCCATCGATTTCTTCAAGTATTTTCCAGTTCGTCTCCAACAGCACGCCAAGCTCGAAGTTTCGGGCGGGCTCCTCCTTTCCAGCCCCCCATGCCGACGGACTCCAGTTGGCCGACGTCACCAGCAGATGTCTTGTCTTTTTCCTCGGAATGGTAAGTAGGTAAAGTTTGGCGTGACTCCATCGTTCGTCACCATCTGCGTGCTCGTCGGAGAAACGTGCCTCCGGAGGCAAACGGTTCAATTGAACGCCCTTGTCACGCAGGGCTTTCTCCGCCGCCTCCGTAAGCGTCCAGCCATCCTGATTTGCCCAAGGGTGAGTTGCATCAAGCCATTTCAGGTGGATTTTTTCGGGAGCAACACCGACATCCTTGCTCCACGCAGTGAGAGTATCCTTACCCCAGTCCCCCACCGTTGGCGTGAGTATATGAATGGCCGACGGCGCTAACCTCTTGAGCGCCTGCGTCCCGCGCTTCACACTTCCGGGCATACCTGCAACAAACATAACGCCCTCAGGGCACTCGGTTCGGCCGAGCAGTTGGGTCAGCCGGTCGATGCGCCTCTTGGCGTTGGCTCCGGCCGACACCCCCAGTGCATCGAGAAATGGAAGAAAGTCCCCCCAAGAGCGCTGAGACTTCGCGGTGACACGCCCCTCAAGCTGCAGCGACGCCTTCCAACCTGCCTGCAACTGCCTCTTAAACGCCGATGCCGTTAGGTTCGTTGACGAGACGTACAGGTCGAGTTGCTCGTTATCCCCGATCGTCCAATGAAAGGCCCAGAGCTTAGCGTGTTGCGTGGCGCGGGATTCGGCGCCCACCGTGAACTGGCTCACGTAACGCCACAGCCACGGGTATTGTGGAGCCTGGCCCACGGACTGTGACGAGATGACGGTGATCCGGCCGTGAAGCCGTTCGAGCGCTGTACCAAGCTCGCCGAAGAAGAGTGTGCGTTCCTCGAGCTCGTGGGATAGCGAGTGGCCCACCCCCAAGAGCGACGGCAGCAAATGCTCTACCAAAAGGGCCGCCTCCGGCTGGTCGAAGGTCGTGAACCACGCCTCAGATAAGGTCCCGCCAGCCGGCGGCGCGGGAAGGACTTCACTCCAGTCTGGACCGCTCATGCGTAGTCCTTTTCTTCTTCGTCTTCCGCTTCCTTGGCCATGGCGTTGAGCGCGGCATCCATTTTTGCAACACCGCATTGGGCTGCTAACAGGCAGAGTGCTCGCAGTCGGAATCGATAGTCGCTCGCCGCGATTCCGGTGTCCGCCATAAGGGGAGCCAACTTACCGGAGTCCTCGCGGAACCAGCGTCTCCCACCACCGCGTTCATAGTGGTGCCTCGAAAGCACTCGGATCTGATCGGAGGATGTCCCGGCCTTGAGCATCGCCTCAGCGAGTTCGGTCACGGCGCGCTCGTGAGGGAAGGCGCTTCGGCCAGGAGAACGGAGCCAATCCTCAGCCGCTTTTCGCAACTGTTCGAGGCGGATTTTGAACTCGGCCAAGCGCGCGAGCTTCTCCACCGAAGGTGCCTGCTTCTCGCCATCGCGGTTAATCTCGTCCCACAGCCCGCGCATCGCGTGCATCGCCGCATCGGCAAAACGCGAGAAAGCCGGGAGCGCTGCCAGCGATGCGTTTTCGAGCTTGAGTTTCTTTGCAATCTCGCTCGACTGGGCGAGTGCGTCGCAGAGATCGGCATGCGACTTCGCTGAGTGTACGTCCGCCAGAACGCCGACGGTGATGCGACGAATGGAGTCCACCGGGAAAAGCGCGGGCGCGAGGAGTTGCCGCTCTTCCTCGGGAAGGGGCCTTCGTATGGCCTCATCGGGCGTAGGCAGGAAGCCGCGACCGGCCGACTTCTCCCATTCCGCCCAGCCGTGTTTCGCCCAGTACTCTACATGTTTCCCTTTGCTCCAATGCCCCCACTGCGTCCCGTTCTCAAAATGCTCCTGCCTGAGACGGGCCGCGCCCGGCAGACTGTCATTCACAAGGCATGCGAGCTTTAGCGAGGTGTCGCCGGGCGTCCAGCCGTCCCCCGTCGTCAGACCTGGCATGGTGCGCAGCACGACGCGGTAGGCGCCATAGGTCCCAACTTGCCGGTAGCGTCTGAACTGGTCCGAGCTCATCGCGAAATTGGGAGGCGTCCGATGGTTCTTCCGCCAGCGCTCAATGCTTCGTCTTCCGCGAAGCTGGCCAGTCGTCTGTCCAGCCTCCAGCGTCCGGTCGACCCAGAGCAGTTCAAGCGGCCGAAGCCACGTGTAGCGCTCGCGTTGTTCGTCTCGGCCGGTCAAGTCGCGGCCACCGGCATTCTGCCACGCGATGTGCGACCATTTCAGACACCATGAAAGTAGGGAGATCCACCTCGCATCCGAGGTGTTATTGCTGAGGCCCGGCGCAAGCAATTCCGCAAAGTAATCGCTTGCTCCACGAAATCCCAGGGCATCGCCCCGGCGGATCGACACAGGTTCCCATGGTCCCGTCAGATACCAATCCCGTTGTTCTGGCATTGATGTGGCCTTTGAAGCTTGCTCAGAGATGCAAAAATCAGACGCTAGTCATTCCTTCGCTCGGGAATGCACTGCATTTGCTACCGCCACTCGCCGCAGACGGTCGTTCAGCAATACGTTCAATTTCCTGGGAGCCAGCACGCTCAATTGATCGCCCCACGTGAACAGGTGCCAACACATCTCCAATCCGCCTCCGGCACGAAATCGGACGATGAGCGATCCATCAGCCTGCTCCTCGAACTTCTGAGACGGGTGAAACAGGTATTCCTTGGCGTCCCCGGCGACTTCCGGCGAAAATTTCCAAACGACGTCGACCGGCTCTTCCTGGAACACACCGAATGATCGCTCAGCGTAATCCTTCAACGAGAAGCCTCGCCGATGCGTGAATGCTCGATCTAAGGTTTCTACCCGCTCGATATTTGACAGCGCGAAATTTCGAAAATCGCGTGCCTTTTCGCTTTCGCTCCACGCCACGAGATAGTGCCGGTTACCGTAGAGAAATCCATAAGGATGCACGACCTGATGGCCACGCTTGCCGGATCCACGATAGAGGTAGTGCAGCTTGACCTTTCGGCGGCTGAGAATGGCTTCGCGCAGCGCGGCCACGGCCCCATGATTGATCTTCGGGCGCGGGCCTGGGCGCATGGCGAGGCCCTCTGCTTCGGTCAGCGCCTCCAGGTCGGGCTCGATTCGGTTCATCACCGGGCGTTTAACGAGCGCGCGCAGCTTGGCGACACCGCGTTCCGCGTTCTCGGCCTGCGCGTGCATGTTATCGCGCCGCAGCAGTGAAATCGCCGTGCCCAGATCGGCCAACTCGCTTGCCGTGACACTGGCAAGCCCGTTGACCGTTCCGCCGGGGAGGCGCCAGCGTTTTGGTACCTCACCGGGGTTGGCCTGCTCGATCGCCTGGGGGTATAGCCGCTCGACAGCATCGCGCAGGCGCTCGGCGGTGCGGCGGCTGAGCAGCTTGTCGGAGTAATTGCGTTGGATGTCGTCGAGCGAAAGCCCGAGCGCTGATGCCTGCATGTCCAGCGCAACGCGAAGGACAGTTTCCGCCTTCTCGTACCGCATTGCCCCCCCGTGCCGGTCATCATCGAGGCCGACGCCTTACGGGCGGCCTCAGGCACGCAGTCCCCACGCGGGATGCTAGACGAATTCGGAGGCGGAAACATCAAGGATTACCACTTGCTGCCCGAGTCAAAAAACCAATCCCTCTGGGACGCAATCCTTTAACTTCGACCTCGTACTCCAGCCATTTGACAAGCAGGTCCGAATTGGTGGACCCAAACACATGGCGTTTGCGGCGCACTGTGGCGAAATCGCCTGGCGTGAGTCCCTCTGGCAGCATCCGCGGAGCTTCGATTGCGAAGAAATACTCAAATGCCTGAGCCGACTGGCGCGCATCGAGCGCCTCGAGGTGGAGCTTGAAAGTGAACCGGCGCAAGCTCGCCTGGTCGACCCGGTCCATGAGATTCGTGGTACAGACGAAGGGCCGCGGATGGTTCTCCATCCAGGTCAACATCTCGTTGACCTGTGTGACTTCCCAGCTGCGCGCGGCCTGGCTCCGGTCGTGCAGGAGCGAGTCCGCCTCGTCGAAGATCAACATGGCATTCTGCGCACAGGCCGTGGCAAAAGCGCGAGCGATCTGTTTCTCGCTCTGCCCGACCCACATCGACAGAAGATCGCTCGCCCGGTGCTGAATCACGTCGAGCCCGAGCCGACCGGCGAGATGGCGGGCGAATTGCGACTTGCCGGTCCCAGGCAGGCCGTGCAGGAACAGCGACCAATTGCGCGGGGCGCCGGGCCGACACAGCTGCGCGACTAGCGCCTCCAAGTTCTCGCTGCAGTTGACGAGGCGAGGATCGAAATCGTCGCGTTCCGCTTGCATGGCAGCCGGACTGATGCCCAGCACGCTGAGAACGCCGTCCATCGTCTGGGCGATTTCGTGCTCGCCGCCGCCCGCAAGTGCCGCCGCCCGCGAAGCATTCGCAGCAACCGCCGGCGGCGCCTCGTAGCGCCCGGCAAGCCGGCGCGCGACGCCCTCGTCCAGCTGAAGAGAGGATTCCGCTAAAACACGCTGCCAGATGCGCGTGCGTACCGCTCGATTGGGCGTCTTGATCTCGATCGCCAGCGTCATTCGCCGCAGCACCGCCGGATCCATGCAGTCCAATTCGTTGCAGGTCCACAGCACGGGTATCGGGTTTTGCTCGATCACCCGATTGAGATGGACCTTCGAGCCGTTGTGGCTGCGCATTTTCAACCCAAAAAGCGAGCCGCTATCCTGCGCCAGCAGGTCCTCCGCCTCGTCGAACAGGACCGCGGCGTTGCCGCGGCGTTTGAGCAGCCGCTGCGCCAGCCGCATGGCGGCGAGCCGTTCCAGCCTGTTCGGCTCGCCACCATGGTCGTCCACCTCGCCGACCGACCACAGGTTCAATCCGCATTTTGTAGCCAGGGCCTTACAGAATTCGGTCTTACCAGTGCCGACCGGCCCGTAGATGAGGATGTTCACGCCTGCAGCGTGGTGGTCGACGGCACCGGCCAGAACCGCGGCCGCAAGCTCGCGCGTCTCGCCCAGGTGCTCGTAGTCGCTCCAATCCAGGTCCGAAGCGAGCGGTGCGCCGAACACATCTTCGGCCCATTCCACACGCGAGCGGTACGGCCGGAACATGGTTTTACGCACCGGTGGCGCAAGTTGCAGGAAGCCACAACGCCCCGCGATGTCGTGGCCGTCATCGTTGATAGTCAGCAGCCCACCTGCCAGCAACGAACTTCGCGGCATTATGCGCCGGTGCACATCCCGCGTCTCACAGCCTATCAGGGCTGCGATAGCCCGTGAGGCACTGCCGAATCGGTGCGCCACTTCATCGGCGAATTCCTCAAGCTGGTCGTTACGCTCGTAGCGCAGCAGAAGCAGAAGGATGTCGGTTTCGACCTCGTCTAGCCCGAACTCGTCGCGCGCAAACAGCGCATTCTGTTCTAGGTTTTCGTTGCTGATGCTTGGCTCGGTATAGCTCTCCAACAGTCGATGCAGTTCGCGCATCGATTCCCGGCGCAACTTGGGCCTGCTCAGATCGGGTCCTCCCTCCTGCTTGTGAATGCCCTTGAGCACGTTCAGCCGCTCCAGCAGCACAAATTCGAGCCTGCCGGCGGCGGCGCTCATAGCGCAATTGCGGAGGTACCAGCCCAGCTGCTGCCGGGCAGGGTCGGTCGGATCGTGCATAAATCGAGTCCTCTTCTTTCGCTGGAAGAGAGGATAGGAAAGGCATACGTCAGAATCGGACGTACCCGACGCGTAGGCAGCTCCGATGCCTTGTCTAAATCGGCTTGCTCAGGAAGGGCGACCCTTTAATCCCCCACCGCCGCTCGCGTTCAATCGCAATATTCAACTCCGAGGGATTACTCGCGATCAGATCGGGATAATTACGCTCCAGCATTTTTTTGATCCCGATCCTTGGACCACAAGCAATCGAGTGCGCCTCAGACTCCAAGCCTAACCTGAGATCAAACGGTGGAGAAAACAGCGAAAGCTTAGAAAAGGAACGTTTGTAATACGAGTCGCACACCGCTAGCGCTTCACAGAGGACCCCGGGGCCGTTGCAAAGTCGCTTCTCGGTAAGATTTTTTGGCCCGTAGGGTCCTCTTCGCTCCATCATTTTCGGAATACTGCTTACGGTAGGCTCAAGTGCGCGAATAAGAACGGCGCTGCCAAATCCGGCACGATCACAAACAAAGTTCAAACAAAGAAGCGAGCTCGTATAGTAAAGGTATGCATGACCGCCTTCGAAAAGCATAGCCTTACTGCTGTCGGGCGCCTCTCTTCCATAGCCACTGAAGCAATGCGCCGCGAGATCGGATTGATCGTAAGCCTCAGTTTCAACAATCTTGCCGCCAGTGTGATTTCCGTCTCTATCGTATGTGAACAAGAAAGTGCCAATCAGTGCGCGCGCCACAGTATCGGCATCCCGGTCGAAAAATTCTAATGGGAGCGGCGACAAAATAGCGGCGTCGACTTGCACTGCCATAGCTCCCACTCTCCACTCTAGGCTAATTGCTGACAGCAAGATCAGGCATCGGCTGCGTCAAGCAATGCACGCCACCGCCGCCATTCGCGATGGGATCTATCCGCAGCATGATAATCTCGCGCCCAGGAAATGCGATTGCAAGCGCCAAACGCGCCGCTTCATCGCGTTCGGCATCACCAAATTTTGCGCCGACCACCGCGCCATTAGTGACATAAGCGTTGAGATAGCAAGCCGCGAATGACTCAGATTTGTATTTCCAGTAGCGGTGGCGAGCCGCTCTGACCTGCACGACCTTGAGCCTGCGGCCGATAGCATCGCGGGCTTCTTCGAGCAGCGCCACGTCGTGCGCGCGCCACAGCGGCGACTCGCTGTCTGGATCGTCAATCGTCTCGACCAACACCTTGCCCCCCGGGGCGAACAGCACATAACCGTCCGTGTGTCCGCTAGTGATCGGCTCGCACGGGTCGCCTTCTAACCAGATCACCCTGCGCATGCCGAACTTTGTCATTTCCGTTTCGATCATACGCTGGCGATCGATACCGCGCTTCATCGGATTGCGGTTTGGATTGAGTAGGCAGCTTCGCGTCGTGATAAGCGTGCCACGCCCATCGGTGACCAATGCGCCACCTTCCGCGACGAACGGCACCGTTACGCGCGGGGTGCCGAAGATTGCAGCCGCTTCCCTTGCGAGATCGTCGCCGGAGCGTCGCGGGCGTTCCTCGGTGTCACCCCAGCCGTTGAAGGTCCAATCGATGGCGACCAGCTCCCGCGGTCCTTCGCCGCGCCAAGCGAACGTCGGCATGATGTCGCGCATCCAGAAGTCGTCAACCGGCGCTTCGATTACCGTGACATTGCCGCAAGCGGCGAACTCGCGCCGCGCCTCGCGATAGCCTGGCCCGCGGCGGGCCAACACACGCACCGGCTCGAAGCGGGCGATCGTCTGTATAACTTCGCTAAGGGCCCGTTTTACTGCGTTCCTCGCCTTGCCCCATTCATTGTGAACAGCCCAAGCCAACCAACAGCAGGCATGCGGCTCCCATTCCGCAGGGATGCGTATATTCACGTGACCGGACTTCACGTGATTGCGGTTTCTTCGACCGAAAGCTGCCACGGCTCAGGAGCCCTTATGAATTAGAGCCTCAAGCTTGGGCTTCTTCTACGTCAGTTTCGGTCGTAGCCGACTCGAGGCCAGTCGATAATCGGAAGGAGGTCCGGGGCATCTCCATACGACGCCCGGGCGCTGGCGCCTCGATTGCTGTGCGTGTCCCGCGAATAGCGCAGATATCTCTGACCATCTCCACTGCGATCTCGTAGATCGGCTGCGGTCGGGCTCAGATGACCAGAGGCTCGCCGTCGCGCAGACGCCGAATGGCGGCAAACCGTTCCGCATGCGTGTCCCATGCGGCGCCGTGGATCGGGACGACGCAGCCGGCCCGCATAGCCTGCGCGAACTTCCTGAGGTCGTCGGGGGAGGCGTGACCGCTGGTGTGCAGGTGGCAGGCGCGCGCACCGTTGACATCGAACCAGGCCTTGGCCGCCTGGCCGTCGTCGCCATCGAGATATCCGCGCCACATAGACCAACTCCAGGCATCGTCGGGACCAGGGGTCACGTTCTGGTGAGCATAGTCCCGGATAAGGGACTTGCGCGTCATCACCACCCAGCGCGACGGTGTCTCGTTGAGGTGATGGGCGGCGATGCCGTGTTCAGCCATGCGGGCGACGAATGCGTCGCGCCCCTTGGCGCGGTAGAGATCCGCGAAAGTGCTCGTGATCACGACCTTGATCTGTTTCCAGCCAGGTCGCGGCAGGTTGGCGTGGTCGCCCAGGAGGGCCATGACCTCGGCCGTGTATAGGTCGACCACGAGAGTGCGGCCGGACTCCAGACAGGCGCGATAGAGCGTGACGGTGCGATCGACGTTTTGAGCCGACCATGCGACGAAGACGCGGCCGTGGGTGTCCGCGAACAGTCGGCGGAATTCCGCCTCGAGTTCACCTTCGCTCATCCACGGCTTGTCGGCGCCGAGGTTGGTGCCTTCCAAAAGCAGCACATCTATCGCTGGCGGCGGCGCCGCCATGAAGCGGGTGACGAGCGACGCCTTGCGGCCATGCATCCGGAAGTCACCAGAATACAGGATCCGCCTCCCCTCAACGTCAATCAGCAGCATGTAGGCGTCGAAAGCCGAATGGTCAGTTAGGAAGGGCGTGACGGTGAATGGTCCGACGGCGAACGGACGGCCGCTGGTCCAGGTGTTGAAGCCGCGCGTGATCGGCTCGCCAATGATCGCGGCGGTCAGCTTAATGAGCTTTTCGGTCGCCGCACCGCAGTGCACCGGCCAGTCAGCGGGCGCCGCCTGGAGTAGGCCATAGTGGTCCTGATGCGGATGCGAGATCAGGATCACGGCGCGGGCCCCCCCGAGGTCCAGGGTAGCGGGCAGCAGGTCGGTCGCCTCCCGCGCGGCGTCGAGCGGGCGGCCGATGTCGAGCAGAAGGCGGTGGCCGTCGGTGGCGACGACCTCGATGCAGTTGCCGCCGATTTCCTGGGTCGAGCGGTGGACTGTGAGCCGAACCGTCATTGGCTCGCGGCATTCCCCAATTTGCCGGCAAGGGCGCGGAAGAAGCCGTCGAGGGCCGCGCACACCAGTGCCCCCTCCGGCGTCAGGAACAGGCAGTCGATCATGTCCTGGTCGGTTTCCGGCTCCGCGCCCGCCGCCTCTGGGGAGCCTGGAAACCGGCACTCGATATCGAGCAGCAAAGCGCGACCCGCCGAAGGATTGGATCTCGCGATCGAGAATTCCGGAAACAGACCGCTGACAACCACCAGCTCCCTGCCGGCAGGGCGCCACGCCATGCATTTTTGCTTGATCGCCTTGTAGGCGGGCCGAGTGAACCGATCTTCCGGGATTCGGACGTCGCGGGACTTACCCTTGTCCGGTAAGTCGAGGTAGCGATTGTTGCTCAGCATGTGCCCGCCCTTGTAAACGCACAAGCGCGCGCCGCCGTGATAGAAATGCACCTCGTTCTTGCGGATGGCGGGGAAGACATCGCCGATGGACAGGTCGTCGCGCAGCCCGGTCTTGTCGAAGAACGGATGCGCGAGCAACTCTGGCACGTCGTGGAAGTACTTCTGCAGACCGGCCCCGGTCATATGTGCCCCCCTCATTTATGATGACAAAATAGGCCGCCAACGGCAGGCGGTCCAACACGGGCGAAGCTCGCATAGTTGCGATCGGGGTGAACCACGATTCGGGTAGGGGGCAGGGGCCAATTCACCACAAGGTGCGCGATGAAGGCGCCGCGAGCAAGCTTGGGATCGAGCTCTACGATCCAGAGGTGCCGGCTATTGCAGCGCCAGACGGCGCCGCGTGGATAGAAATCAAAGGCGTAGGGGTGCAGTTGCGGATGCACGTGCTGCAACAGCCGCCACGCCACCTCCTCGAGACCCGGCGTTGGCCGCGCGCGATTGGTCGTACACCAGACGAAGTGCGACGGTTTGCGGTCCTTGGCGACGAACCAAAACAGCCCGCTCGGATGGACGGGCGGCGGAATTGAGAATGCGCTCATCCCCTTAATTCAAATGAGGGGGGTCGGAAATTTACACTCCGGAAAAATAACAACGAAATTTCAAAACTGCCGGCGGGAGCGACATTCTCGACGCGACAGCGTATGCCGCGGGGCAGCACACAGTGTACGCCGCAGAACCGCGACCTCGCGGATGGCTTCTAGCAGATAGCAACCCAAGCCCGTTCCCGCACCTCAGCACCTGGGGATCGGTTGGGCCTCAGATACGCTCAATCGGCTAATCGCGACAGCGATTAGACCATCGATGGATCTCTTGCAGTTTTTGCTCGAGCGCCGCGCCGCAGGGCGCCACACGTTGGTGGGGACGGGCTGGGTCTATGGCCAGGGTGGAAGAAACGGTCCGAGCGATATGGGCACGTGACGCCGCAGCCATTACACCATCGATGGGCCCTCAGCTTTTTTGAAATTTTCGACCCATCTCGGTTTCGACACGACGTGGTGAATAGGGGGCGGGGGTCGCGCGTGCGGCGGTTTTAGGGGTGTAGGGGGCGGGGTCGCGGCTGAGCCGCGACAAATCAAGAGGTTGTGCGGCGGGTGCAGCCGGCGCAACCAGCCGCAAACCCTCGCCAGGGTCGGTGCGGGTCGCGCCAGAACAGGCATGGCCGTGCGGGGTCGCGTGCGAGCAGCGCGAATTCTCCAATCAATTCCGCGATCTCTCCTCAGGCCCACTGAGGAGGCGGCGCTCGGGGCGCGAATGCCGCGTCCGTGCTCCTTTTTGTCCAAACACACGCGCTCATCCGGCCGAACAACCGCGCGCCCCACGCCGATCTTCGGTGCTAAATCATTGATATTGTTTACGTCAGCTGCAATCGCTTGCCCAAGTCCCCGGCTCGCCGACGGGTCCTTGAGGGGTGGCGAAAGGGTGCATGCGGGTCCGCGGTCAATCGCGGACAACTGACTCTCGGCGGGCGGTTGCGGGCCAATGCGGAGCAATATTGGCCAACGAAAAAAGCACCAGCTCCAATCGGGCAAGCGATGACGGTTGAGCGAAAACACGCCCGCAATTCCCCGCCATGTCCCGCACCGGTCAAAACGGAATATCAGGCTGCGCTTGGGCTTCGACCGTCTCCAGCCGAAACCACGTGATCTTGGTGTGCTTGTCGTAGGACATACGGACGCAGCGACCATCGACAATGCGACCATCGAAACCGCTCAGATAACGAGTAAGGCCCTTGGGCGAAGGCCCTCGCGGCATGATGGCATCAAGCGCCTGCCGAAGGCCGGAATGCTCCTGCGACAGCTTGATAACGTCGCCGGACACGAACGACTTGCCAGAGCCGACGCCCTTTTCAATCGCCGCCACCAGCGCAACGAGATCGGCCCGCACGGGATCACGCTCGGCGATAAAGGCACGCGTACTACACGGATCTGGCTCTCCCAGCCACACCAACGCGCCGCGAACCAAGTTCGACCAATCCTCGAAGCGACCGAACGGTTCGAGTTGATCGAGACCCGGTCGCCCCGCAACAATGAATGCGCGGAGCACGGTGAGAATCGCCGCGACCAACTCAGGACGGCGTTTCGGAACCTCAACCTTGAGGTCGATGTCGAAACGTCTCGTTTCCGGCTTCTCGATTCCCGCATCCAATCGACTAATGAGCGTGCGCGTCGTCATGTCGCCAGCCACCGTCAAATTGTTACCCGTTGCAAGAATCAGCACGTTGGTCGGCACGTGAACCTGTCGATTCTCGCCCAGCAAGCGACCTTGCCACGTCTGCTGCGTCATAATCGTGCAAAGCGTGTCGCCTTCGATCGGCCGGTGCACATTGTCGATGACGAGGAGCGGATCGCTGCGCATCAGCACGCCAAGCAGGCGCTTCTCGTCTTCGGTCTCGTCGTGGCCTTGGCTCATGGCGGTGGCCAAGCGGCCGGTGCCAACCATCGAAACCACGTCGGCCAGAAGCGTCTTGCCCGTTCCCATCGTCGGCGCACTGAAGCCGTGCAGCGGAGCCGACCGCAGCGTCCGACGGACAACCATTGTCATAATTGCAGAGAGAGCAACGGAGCGTGACGCACTCACATTCAGCCGCGCAAGGTCATCGGGCACGAAGGGAAAGCCTGCCAGCACGTCCTTGATGCTCGCCAAGGCCGTCAACGCCTCATCCTTGGTCGGCGCTTCGGGAATCGGAGGAAAGGAGAAGCCGTTCAAATCAACGATCAGTTCTGAAGCCCTGTCGTATCCCTCCTCCGTCAGAAGCGTTCCATCCGCGCGCAAGGTCGGCGTCTCGACGATGCCGCGGACGACGGGGATGCCCCACTTGTCCTCGCGGGCGAGGAAATGGTTTGCGACCGAGACGGGCGGCGCATACGGGACCTCCACACCCCTGACTATCCGCGTGAAGCTGATGTTCTCGAGACAGTATTCACGCAGCCGAAGAGCGCTCACGTCCCTGAGCAAGAGCGAACCCGCCGAACGCCGGATGCCATCCTCGTCCGAAGCCTTGTCCAATCGCAACGGATGTACGAGACGGCCACCGGTCTGGTAGATCGGGGCGTCCGCAGCGATGAGGGCGGATTCGATTTCATCGAGAATCGAAGGTAGTCGAATCTGGTCAAAAAGAATGTGCGGCCGTTTATCATCGCCGCAAAGCTGCGCGCTGGAATCCGCGTATGCATCACCCACCTCTTTGTCAGCATAAGCGGCGGCATCGCGCCGCTCTAAAACGGCGGCGCTGATTCCGAACCTTCTGTCCAGCAGGATGCCCTTGGCGATGGCTGCAGGAACGCCTTTTGCCCCGCATTCCCTCAGAAATGCATAACGGGCATCGCTGCGATTCCCCTTATACGGCCCTTCCTCAACGCGATGGCCGATAGCAACGTGATGTGCATGAAGCTGAAGAACGTCATTGCCGTATTGAGCATTGAGCAGCGCCCAGTCGGCGACCTTGTATTGATCGCATAGGACATCGAGAGAGCTTAAGCTGACAGACTCGCCAATCACAACAATCTGCCCGCCGGCCCTGAGTGGAGGTGCCGCAGTGAATTGCGAGAGACTAAACATGGGCGCTCTCCTCTTCATTCCATTCAACAATGCGCGCGTCCCGGTTGCCGCGCGGATAGCCCTTCGCGACCTTCTTCTGGGTTTCGATGTTGATGGTCCCGGGCAACCTCATCAGATGCTCGATGGACCAGCAGCCATCACCGCCCGTGGCTTCGAAATCGTAGTAGAGCTGACGCGTGTACCGTTCGAACTCGCTGATACGATCTTCATCCCCGTCAACGACAAAGGGCTCATCAAGAAACCAATACGCTTGATAGCCGTTGCCGCTGTCGACAATGCACGACGGCTTTAAGTGATAGTCATGCATCCGATCGAGGATTTCGGCGCGCGAATCCTCGTACCGCTGCGGGTCAGGGTCGCAATCAACCCAGAGAGCCCGGACCTCTTTGACATCGCTCTTCTTGAGCTTGGCCTTCTTCGTGTTGCCGACCGCAACGTGCAGGTAGATATTGCGGCTGTCTTGCTGCTTGAAGCCGATCCAATCAAACAGCCCCTTGGGACCGTCAACGTTATGCGGCCCAACATCGAAGCTGTTTCTGCCCGGCTCTTCCGGCGCTCCGCCAAAGGTTGGTATCGCACTGACGTTCCAAGGCCCCGAGGGCGCAAGCGCCTCTAGCAGTCGCGCCCCATCACAAGCACTCATACTCCCCTCCCTCTCCTACTGAATTCGTGCGTTTTCAGGCTAACGTTGGTGTCTCTGCGGGAAACTCCAGGCCGGCACAGAGCGAATCGGCGTCCGTCCGAGCAACGCCAACCAAGAGCTTGGCGAGTCTGTTGCCTCGCACGATCATCTTCTGATCGAGCTGTTGAGCGATTTTCAGAACGATGTCCTTGTTTCGCAGAAGCATCTCGTCGGTTCGCTGGTCAACACGCGCCACGACGGCGTCATGGTCGCAGCCGAGCTTGTGTGCGACGGTCGACGCTAGGCAATGCGCCCGCACGACTTCGTCCGCCGAGGATGCCTGCCTATAGTTGAGAGGGTCGAAGAGCCTCTCCGCCGCCACGCCGGCCATCAGACAACATGCCTGTTTGAGGTCCGCCACAGGCGCGGATTGGTGATCCGAACGCCATGCCGAGCCCCCGTCGGTGAATCCACCCCATTGATCATACGAGTCGCTCTCGCGTTCGATCTTGCAGGATCGAACCTTGAAGCCAAAGCTTGTGTAGACCACCGCGTGACCTGCCTCGTGAACGATTGCCGACGAGCGCGGGTTTTCAAGCGCACGAAGGCCTTGGTTTGCGACGGCGTCACGAACGTACTGCAACATGCTAAGTCGCACGTGGCGCAGATGACCGACGGGTCCTGTTAGGGCGCCGCTGCCGATCTGCATTTTCTGGCAAAGCGATGCGTAACCCGGTCCAGTCGGCTCGGTGTGGAAGCTGTCTTGAACGAAGTTGATTGCCATAGGACTCTCCTTCTCTCTCGTGATTGGGTGCGGCTCCGGCGTGCTGATTTCAGCTCCGCCTAGGTGGCATGGCCAAGTCGGTCATCGAGCCATCGATCGATCGCACTACGTCTGAACCTCATCATCTTCCCGACACCGCATGACTCTGGCCCGCATCCTGCTCGGCATAGCCGCAAGAGATGCCAGCGGCTCACACGCGCATGACCGGCAGCCTCACTCGGCGTCATCCAGGCGTCTGGCACGAGCAAACCGAGTTGCCGAAGCTTGCGCTCGATACGGCGATCAAGCTCCTGCTCATCGGATTCGTTTACGGTTCCTGCAGGAGCTTCGTTCATTGCTCGCTCCCCTGCGCTTCGGTTTCCTTTTTTTTCGCCTTCGTTCGCAACGCTTCCGCTTGGGCGAGCCACTTCTTTGCCTTTTGCTCTTTTCGCTCGGCCAAAGAACGCAACTGTTGGACTTCCTTCGAAAGCCGCTCGGCGCGCTCGCTCCTCATTGCAATCCTGACCGCAGGGTCGGCGCTCCGAGACGCAGCCTTGCGTGCGGCGTCCTTGGCTTTGCGCTCGTCCGCTCGCAACTCATCGTTTCGAGCGCTCGCAAGCGCTTGCAGGTTTGCTGCCTTGGCTTCGAGCAAGCCGTCGTAATTCCGCCAGATGCTGTTGAAAATCCGCTGAACGTATCGAAAGTTCTCACGCCGCGCGAAGAGTGCAGAGGCGCGAATGTGACCCGTCAAGGCGCGCTTGCTCTCGTTCCGCGAACCACCAAAACAAACGAGCGTTTGAAGCTCGTCCAGAGCGAAACGCGCGTCGCTGCCGACCGGGCACAGTCCGATAAGCTCCGGTCGACGAATGAAGTCTCCGAACGAGATAAAGTCAGGTCCGAGGAGGTGCGGCGACCAAATCGTACCGTGGACCGCCGCGTGCTCGGCAACGGCTGCGTCAAGCTTGGGAAAAGCGCCGGGGCTGTGGGTCCAAGGCTGCTTCTTGTTGTCCGCACTTTTGCTTCTCAAATTTTGCGGACGGGCGACGGTAACGGTGTGAGACACGGCTCAACTCCGCTGTTGCGGGAATATCATCCCGCCTGCAGAGGGCGAACCACACGCCAATTGAGGAATCAAAAAGCGCGGAGTCCGCCCCGATATTTGGGTGGTGCTCTCCGCGCCGTGGGCATTTGCGCCAGCGGCCTGACAGAATCCCAACTCACCAAAGGTCGGGTTCTCGAGCCAAACCGGACGTTAGCAGACCTGCGTGTCGCAGGCAACGGCAGTGCGGCTTACCGCTCCAGAAGCTGAGCGAGAGCCCCTTCAGGCATTCGCCACTGCTCGTCCTCCAATGAAGCGAGCTTTGAGAACACCCTTTCGACGTCCGCTGCGACAATCTCAGCAGGCATCGCCATTTCAACCTCGTCTCCGTTGACGTTGAAAAAACCTAGCGCCGCTAGAGCGCAGAGGCCCGGTATCAACTCGGGGCACTGGTCCGATATATCAAGGGCAAGGAGATCGCGGCCAAGGAGCTTGGACATCAACTCCAAAGCGGCATTGCCGGGATCTATAAGTCCCATATCCAGTTTGTCCGAAAGCTTCTGATAAAGCTCCGTGTTTTCTCGCAGGACGCTCCACAGGTGTTCGTGCGCCTCAGCGGCGAAAAGCAGCCAATGTCCGTAGTAGTCGGCGACGAACAGCTCCGTCTCGTGGAGAACAAGCCCGGGCGCTTGGTTTGCGGTGATGTCGTGAGCGTAAGTCATTGTCGCTTCCTTTCATGAAAGCATTCATGAAGGAGCGGCCAACACGCTTATCGGGAATCAAAAAGCGCGGAGTCCGCCCCTTCTCTGGGCGACTCTCCGCGCCGGAGGCATTTGCGCCTGCGACCTGACAGAATCTCAACTCACCGAAGGTCGAGTTCACGAGTCCGGTGCACGATAGCGCGAAACGGCCTGCACAGCAACGATCACGCCCGCCGCCGGATCGGCCGAAATCCGCGGCCACCTTGTGCGGCCGCCTCATCGATGATCACGCTGCCATCCTTGAGCGGCGCTTCGACCAAAGCGTAGTTAACGAAGACCGCTCTGATGTCATTTTCCAGACCTGCAATGGTCTTTTCTGAATAGCGGATTTCAGTGCGGTTCGATTTTTTCTGAGCTTTGATGTGGGCAAGCTGACGCCGCGCGTGCTCGAGTTCAGTCATGAACCGCGCAAGCGATTCTTGAGCACCGCTGTCGCGCAGGAATTGCGCGTGCATGGCCTCCACATCCGGGCCGTAGTCGTATTCATTCATTCCGAACTCCCGAATTCGGCTTGATGTCGCCATCGCCGCATCGGGCGACCGCCGCAACCAGCGGCCTCGCTGCCCCATCCACTGACCGTATGGTCAGAACGACCTTACCAATGCGTCGTTGTGAATTGGTGCAGTGGCATGGTTAACGGGTTCCGCGGTGGGACCGGCACTGAAAAAGACCTAGCGTGCGAATTGCCGGGCGGGAATGGCTTTTCCGTAGTGATCTCGGCCCTGCCCGCCTCATGACACGCAAGGAGGATAATGCATGATTCCGAATCAGCCTGACCGGCGAACGGCATCATAGATCGCGGTGCAAAAGGACTGCACCTACCTCTTGGGCGTGCCGACAATTCGGTAGCCGCTCCCTCCAATTGCCGGCACGCCCTGCGATACCAACTCCGCCGCATCCCGGCGGGTCGATCGGCCGGCCTATGAACGCCGACCTGGTGGGCTCCGAACGGGTTCGCCGCCATTCCCACCGCCGCGCTTGATCCGCCCCACAGTGCGGCTTCTCCCGCGGTCCCCGCGCTTATCGGGTCCGGGTCCCCATCACAGTGCGTCACCGTCCCAACCGTCGGCACTCCTAGGCAGCTACCGTTTCCATCTCGGCGAGCCTCTGAAATTCAGCGAGAATGTCCTGATGATGCTGGGCGAGATAGCGGACCACCCGCGCATTCCCGAGCAGCTTGGCGATGTAGCCGTTGGTCAGCACCAGATCGAGATGATCGGTGCCGTAGGATTTTTCAGCAATCCTGAACTCTCGCTGCAAGCTCACCGACTCGCGTTCCATCATCGCGATCTGCTCATCCGAGAGGCCTTTGACGCGCTTGGGCTTGTCTTGCTCGACCAGCTGGCCTTGTGGAGTGGCCGCGACCAGCGATCTCGCATAGTTGGTCGTGAATTTGTTCATCGCGACCATCAGCTCCGCCGCTTCGATCTGACGCAGCGGCAACATCTTCTTGAGCTCGGTGAACGTGTGGATGGCGATATGCTTATCCTTGAGGATGTCCGCCACTTCCGGACAGATTCCCTCCAGCAGCCGGCGCTTTCGAACGATGTTTTGGACGTCGACGTTGAGAGCCTTGGCGATGCGATCCTCAGGCACACCGCGTTCGACGGCTTTCAGGATCATCCGGTGCTCTTGGACGATTGCCAGCCGGTTGACCCGCTTGTTGTAGGTATACGCCTCGTCGTCCGTTGAAATCAGACAGGTCACTTCGCTGTGGCCCATGTCCTTGAGCACATCGATCCTTAAATGTCCGTCGAGCAGCAGATACTTTCCGGGCTCCCCGCGATCGCGCGCAACGACGGGCAGCTCGACCAGTCCCACCTCGCGGATCGAAGCCGCGATTTGGGTGTACTTTGGCGTCTTCTTGATCGCGCTCGAGATGATCTTCAGGGGCACGATTTGATCGATCGCGATTCGCAGGCGGGCTTGTTCAAAGCCCATCGCGACAGTCGAGGGCGCAGCTCTTCTCATCGCTCATCCCCCAGGTTGGGCGTCTAACCTTAGCGCGAGGTTCTTCGGCAGCGTGTCGATGGCTTCGGCGCGCAGCAGCGTTACGAAATTCTCGTCGGCAAACAGCTTCCGCAATGCCTCGGTCACGAACACCAACCGGCTGCGCGTCGTTTCGGCTTTGCGAATCAACAGGCGTTTGCGATCGACATCCTCCTGGTAGGCACGAATCAGCGCGTTTGAAGACAACGGTCGCTCGCGACGCTTGCCGATCTGCCCATTAATCTTCAGGCTTTTGCCGCGGCGCTGCCGCTGCTCGACCAGGCGTCTGGCAGCAATCAGCTTGTGACCACGCAGCAGTCTCTTTTCATACGCCTGCTGGAGGATCGCTTGGGTCTCGTTATCCGAGGCCGCGGCAATTTCGACAGCGATGCTGACCGGGATCTGTCCGGCCTCGACCGCGCGTAACAGTCGATGCTCGCTATTCTTCAACAGCCGCAGCACAGCCCTGACGTATTCGATGGTGAGGCCGGTTTTGTGAGCGATGGCGGCTTCATTGTAGCCCCGCTTCTTGAGGCCCTCGATATCGTGAAGCAAGTCAATCGCGCGGTGCTGGCGACGCGCCAAATTCTCCACGAGGCTCATCACCATGCAATCCTCGGTGTCGGCATCAACCACGATTGCAGGGATTTCGTGCTGACCAAGGGCTTGGTACGCCTCCAGCCTGCCCTGACCGCAGACGAGATCGTAGCGCACTCCATCAGGATCATCCCGCCGGGTGACTGTGATTGGCCGCTTCAGGCCAATCTCGGAGATGTTGGACACGATCTCGGCGAATATCTTCTTGTTACGAACGCGCGGGTTGATCACCGTCACCCGATCGATCGGGATCATTTCGATTGCTTGCGGGTCCGATAGATCGTTCATGCGACCTCCTGCAGGGCGGCGCGAGCTGCCAAGGCAAAGAACGCGTCGAGCGTCTCATAGCGGTAGGCATCGAGCGAAATGCCGTTGTCGTCGGCGAGCCGGACGTTGGGCGCTATCATGTCGATTCGGGGCAACAGGTAGTAATCCAGCGCGTTCTGGTTTGGCTCATCCATGCGGACCGCCACCGTAATATCAGGCCATAGCCCGGTATCGAGCCGTATCTTCCAGCGGCGCAGCCCAGTAGGCGTCGTCAGACACCGCACCACGACAACAGAGGCCGTAAACTCGCGGTTGATCGTCAGGAGATCGCCCTCGGGGTCCTGCTCGACCAGGCCGCCGGCCCGACCGATGCCGGCAACGGTATCCGCCACGATCTGCGGATGCATCCGGCGAAGCACCCGGTTGATTTCGACATACCGGTAGTCTCGATCAGGCGTAAAACCGACCAGTTCGTAGGCCCGAAGCAGACTACCGAAGCGGCTCCGATAGGCACTGCTCGATGGCAGTTGGTCGTTTTCATCGATCAGCAGACCCGACAGATAGCCGCGATCTTGCAACAGCTGCTGGAGCGTTTTGAGCATCTCGTCGTCAGACAGCCGCAGTGACCGCGCGTGGATGATAGCCTGGGCGGCGTCAAACATGGTTCGGTCAACAATGGCCTCGAAGGCTCCGTCGGCTCGAATCCACGTGTTCGGCAGATTATGTACGCGCTTCCGTTTCAGCTTGAATGACGAGCGGTTCCAGACATTGTTGCCGATGTATTTTTCGTTGATCAGGATTTGATGGACCGTGCCGCGGGTCCAAGGACGACCAAGATCGGTTATAACTCCGCGCTCGTTGAGCGCATCAGCAAGCTCGCGCTCCGTCTTCTTTTCCGCAACGAAAGACCTGTATATCCAGCGAACGATTTCGATCTCCTCAGAGGGGCCGGGGATGAGCACCACCCGGTCGGTCTGGATGCTCTTGTGCTCACATTGGGCAAGCTCGCCTTTCGACGCACCAGTCTGGTCAATCAGGCTACGCCGCAACCCGAACCCCGGCGCGCCGCCCTGTCGGTAGCCAAGTTCTATTAGGCGGCATTGGCCAGCGAAGACCTTGACGGAGAGCTCGCGGCTGTACTCTCCGGCCATGGCGCGCTTGACGCCCTTGACGATGGTCGACACCGGCGTGCCATCATTTTCGAATTGTTCAGCGCAGTACTGGACGCTGATGCCGGCGCGCTTGCAAATGTACTCGTAATGGGCGCCCTCATCGCTGTCCTGGAACCGTCCCCAACGACTGACGTCGTAGACCAGGATCGTTGTGAAGTCCGTTGCGCCGGACTGCACATCATCGATCAGCCGCTTGAGCGCGTCGCGCCCATCGAGCCGAAGCCCGCTTTTGCCCTCATCTGCGTAGGTGCGAACGATTTCTATGCCACGCTGAGCGGCATATCGCCGTAGCGCCTCGGCCTGGTTTTCGGTCGAATACTTCTGATGGTCCGTGGACATCCGCACGTACTGTGCGGCCCGAATCGGGCCTTTGACCATCCCACCACTTAGGCCAGCAGCATACGCCGGTCCCACCGCAGTTCCCCCGATCGGGCCCGAGCACGGCGCCGGGCATCGTTCCGCCGTCGAGATCTCTTTCGGTTGCAAACTCGGGACAGCCACGGAGGGTCCGGCAGAATGTTGCCGAAAAAGGGCATAGTTTTTCCAAGCGCGGATGAGCTTGGCACTTACTCTCAAGCCATTGCTCATGCCTTGAAGTACGAACTCGGGTCGACGCATCAAGCCGCTAAAACCGTGATGAAGTGGACCGGCGCGGGGGAACGGACTGTGAAAAATTGGCTGGCTGCGAAGAGCGGTCCTAGCGGAGAGCACTTGGTTGAGCTGATACGTCGTTCGGAATACGTGCTACACGCTCTGCTAGTCATCGGCGGCCGGCCGCAAGTAGCGGCATCGCAAAGCCTCGTCGCCCTGAAGCATCAGCTTGCCAAAGCAATTGAGCAGATCGACGCGTTAATTGCAGATGACTAGTTTAGTTCGACCTCCGACCTCTGCATGCTGTGCGCGCGGGCAACCGAGACGTGCCGCAAGATCGTCGTCGCGTGCACGTCGGCCGGCTTTCTCGAGCGACAGAGAACGCCATATGGAACGATCCTGGTCAGCTCAAAGGGAATGTTGGAGTCGATATTTGGCACGTGCATTCGCGATCTGCGGCTCAAGATTGAAGGAGACTGAACAATGTTGCGACGCCGGCTGTTCGTCCTTTCCGTGTTGGCTGCAATCTCTGCCGATCCCGCCGCGGCGGACCTCTTGGGGCTGCCGGCGGGGCGACCCGCTTTTTCCGCCTCCGAACAGGTTGTCATACGCCGCAATCGCGTCCTGCAATCAATCGTAGCCGACAATCCCTGGCTTGTGCGCCGTGCGCTGGACGTGCTGTCGGAGATTGATGCGGGTAACCATGCTACAAGCCGGTCCGCCGACCCTCCGATGCATCGCTCCGATAGCACTTCGCCCTCCAGGCTTGGTGACGATTTCGACCGACAGCGGAATCCTGATCTCGACAGTGCATCGCGCGCGTCGCCCGAGGCGATGCACGATCTGTTTCAGCTGATCAAGCAGGCGGGCTCGACCAAGCCGAAGGGAGCGCCCCGAGCAGTCGATTCGCGTGCCGCTCGTTAGCCCTGTCGCGTCTTCGCGCGTGAGTGACGGCGCAGTACACGATAGGGAACGAAATCCAAGTTCCCTAAAATGATTTGCTGGGTCTGTGGATTAGGGCGCCTACGCCACTGCTCTGCTTAAACATACTGGTACGCAGGAGGAAAGGCGGCATCGCGGCGCTGAAGAAGGAATGGCCTCACGTTAGGCCCGCTGGGCTACCCATCGCCTTCATCATGGCCTGCGAAATGGCCTCTTGCTCCGCTGCATGGAGACGACCCAAGCCACTGTCCCTAATGTAATGATCTGTCACATCGCCACCAGCGTGATTCAGCAATCGGCGGATGCTGTCCTTCGGCACGCCAGCAGCGCGCCCGACGGTGGCATAAGTCCGTCGAAGCGCGTGGTTCGCAAGAACACCGTCTTTTGTGAGATTGTCCCCCCGGATGTGCCCGGCAGGGCCCGCAAAAACCCAACGCTCCGAATGCTTCGGAAACAGACGGCGGCCGACTTGGCGCGCCCGCCACAAGCAACGGATCATCGCACGGCTCAGAATGAGGTCGAACGCCCTGTGGTGCCGTCGCGGGGTTGGTTGGAAATGAGGGTGGCGTAGTCTCCGAGATGTTCAACCTCGAATCATCCGGCGT
>JAIESI010000124.1 GCA_019746135.1 Xanthobacteraceae bacterium | reverse complement strand
AACGCCGGATGATTCGAGGTTGATCACCTCGGAGACTACGCCACCCTCATTTCCAACCAACCCCGCGACGGCACCAAGCGGTTTGCCAATCCGCAGTCAGAGTTTTCGCCAGGACCTGCCCCATTTCTCGAATGGATTGAAGTAGAAAAATTGGTCATCGACGGCACGTATCAGCGCGAAATTGGTCGACGCGGCACGGTGAACGTTCACCAAATCGCGGAGAATTTTGATTGGTCAAAGTTTGCGCCCGTCATTGTTGCGCCGATCGAGGGCGGCCTGTTCGCCATCGTTGACGGACAACATAGAACGACCGCCGCTATTCTGCGCCTTCAGAAAAAAGTCCCTTGCCAAGTCGTACAAGCAGATAGAGCAAAACAAGCGGCCGCTTATGCCGCCGTGAATGGAAACATCACCAAGACAACAGCTCCGCAACTCTATCATGCCAAAGTAGCTGCCCAAGACCCAGACGCTTTGCGTTTGGCGGATGTCTGTGCAGCCGCGGGTGTTGAGATCGTCCGGCGCAATCTGTTGCAATCGCAGATAAAGGTCGGGCAGACACAAGCTGTGAACGCTCTGTCCCGTTGCTTAAACGTGTATGGCCGCGACACTCTTATCACGGCTCTCCAGTGCATCACTCAAACTGCAGATGGCAATGCCGGTTTTGTAAGGTCGACGATTGTTGAGGCTCTTTGCGAGGTTTTGAATGAGGCGCCAGCATGGAAAGATGCGGGGGAAGCATTGCTTCGCACCATGGACAAATTCAAGTTCGCTGACGCATGGGATCAAATTTCAGCCGGCAGGGATCAAATCTTTCCCAGCACAGCGAAGAAGACCATGGCGGACACGATTCGAAAGTTCTTAAAAAAGAAACTTGGCCCGAGTTCGGGCAAGGAAGCCGCGTAACTGACCTCGCGACAGCGAGACGCCTTCCAGCGTCTCGCTACTCTCCTGTTCGAAATCAGAAAAACGATTTCATGCGTACTGGGAGTTCTATTCCTGCCGGCGCAGCGCCGCCAACTTCAGCCGGTCGAACCTGCTCGTGTGTCGATGACCAGATATTTGACAACCATCATCTGTATGCTATTGTCATACACACAAAAATCACGTAAATGTCACTGGCTATGACAAGTTCTGTCCTCAGTGTGCGGGTCAGCGAGGAAGAGCGCGCCCTCCTGGAGGCGGCGTCGGATCAGGCGCGGACCAGCCTCAGCGACTTTATCCGGCGCAAGGCACTTGAGGCCGCCGAGATGGACATGCTGGAGCGCCCTATCGTCACCATCCCAGCCAAGGATTGGGAGGCGTTCGAGACTTGGGCGAACCGTCCGACCCAGAAGATCGCTGCGCTCGAGAAACTTGCCCGCACTGATCCCGCATGGCGGGAATAACACCGCCACGGCCACTCGCTGAAACCGACGACCGTGACGGCTTCGATTGCGGCCGGGACGCGATGAACCAGTGGTTCCGGCGGCACGCCTGGGCCAATCACGCCGCTGGCCTTTCGCGCGCCAATGTCATTTGCGATACGGAGACCGGCAGGATCGTCGGCTATGTCACTTTGAGCGCCGGCCAGATCGAGCGCGCAGCATTGCCCAAGCCGCAGCAACGAAACAAGCCAGATCCCGTACCGGCGACCTTGCTCGGCCAGCTCGCTGTTCACAAAAGCCATCAGGGAAAGGGCTATGCCCGGTCGCTGCTACATTTCGCGCTGCGCGCCGCGTTACGGGCCTCGCACGATATCGGCAGCTTTGGCGTTTTCACGCATCCGCTCGACGATTTCGCGCGCGGCTTCTACACGCGCTGGGGTTTTCAGGACCTGCCGTTCGATCCGCGCCGGGCGATGATCGTCCGCATGGTTGATCTGGAACGAAGCGGCTTGGGATTGTGAGTCCGGATATCACCGCTGCTTCGGCTTGTTGGCGGCGCCATCAAGCCACGCGTGGCGAGGACCGTGAGATCGCCGTCGAGCGCCACGAGATCGGCGCAGGCATCGTCAGGGCGCCGCATGCGCCAGCGCGGTCCTGACGTCACCTACCCAGCCCGCCGCAGCCTGGTTGCCACCAGCCCACCCCATTCGCGCAGATAGCGGACCCACCGCTCGTCCAGAACGGCCAACGGGTAAGCGGCCGTGAGCGTGAGCACGATGAACAGCACGAACGCGACCGTTGCCGCGACGGCGCTGCCGGAATGCGCGGCCAAGCCTGTGTGGATCGGGGCGATGAGCCCATGCAAAACCGGCAGATGCACAAGGTAGATCGGAAACGACAGGCGCCCCAGCACGCCGGCCATGGCCCCGCGGAGCCTCGCGCGGACCGGCTCATAGAACAGCACCAGCCCGAGGGCCGCGACCGCGGCGACGCCGTGGATCAGCGGCTCGGTCTGCGGCGATGACCACGGAGCCGCGAAGGCGTAGAAGCCCACGGGCTTCGAGTAGCCGTCATAACCGAACAGCACGATCACCAGCGCCGCGACACCGATCGCGATCGCGCCGCGCCACGGCTTCAGCACAGCCGAAACCTGCGCGAGCGCCTCGCGTTCGAGATAGATCCGCGCCATCAGGGCTCCGGCCACCGGCATGGCATAGTAGGGGCCGCCCTCGCCGAGCAGCATCGCCGTCACCAACAGGGCGATCACGCCTGTGGCCATCGCGCGCCAGAACGAACGTTGGAAGATCAGAACAAGGGCTGTCGCATACGCGAGAAAGCTGCCGATCAGCTCGTAGTGCATGGTCCACAGCGCCGAATTGAAATTCGCCGTTCCGCTGACGAAGGTGGTGAATGCCCCTTCCCGCACGGCGCGTCCGAGGACGGACGCGGCCTGCTCGAATGCACCGGCTCCGGGCTCGCTGCGGATATTGAACCAGGTGCTGTTCCCGTAGAGTCCGAACAGAAACAAGATCGCCGACAGGACATTGACCACGACCACCAGCGGCACGAGGCGCGGCCATCGCTTCAGCACGCCGACGAGAAGCTGCTTCCAGTCGCGCTGTTCGATGGCGCGAACCGTCAGCACAAAGCCGGACAGGACAAAGAATACGGTCACGGCCGCGGAGCCATTGACCAGCGCATAGAGCGGCGTGCGGACCAGGGCGATCGGATCGTCCGGGAAGTTGCGTCCATGCAGCCGCGGAGCCACGAGAAGGAGGAAATGATGCAACAGCACGATCGCGGCGGCGATGCCGCGCAGCGCTTCCAGCTCCATGAGCTTGTCAGGACCCGCCTTCGGCATCGGCTTTGTCCGAAGCAGGGTCCTGGAACTGGATGTTTAGATCGGTTGGCACCGCCCTTCCGGTGGTCAGACGAAGCGCCTCATGCGGATTGCTCAGGCAAAGCGCGCGGAACTCCGGATCGATCTGCGAGCGCTTGAAGATCTCGCGCACCGCACGCCGCAGCTCCTCCTCGGTCAAGACCGCTTCGTCCATGCCCGCCCCCACGGCCACGCGCAAATATCAATTCAGCAACAGGACCGACGGAATTTTCGCCGGCTCCGCCAGGCGCAGCATCTGATAGCCGACGCCCGCTGCGCCCTGAAACAGGCTGGGATTGAAGAACCCGTTGTGGAACGCGATGCTGAAACCGCCGCGCTGGTCGCTGCGCGCAATGGTCCGCCCGGCAAGCCGCAGCGCGCGCTCGGACCAGTCGCCGTCCGGGAACCGTTCGCCGGCCGCGCAAAGCGTGTCCATGAGCCCGGTGTTGCCGCAGCAAAGATGATCGCGCGGCAACAGGTTGACGCTGCCGGTCGCCGCCAATGCGGCGCTGATGTCGCGCCGGACCTCCGCGGTGTCCATCATTTCCAAGGCTCCGATCCGACCGAGCCCGATGCCCGGAGCGCCGTGGCACCAGGCCATCGAGAACGCCGGACCTTGCGACCGCCTGGTCGCGGCCGCGCGGAGATCGCGCCAGTTGTTGTGCTCCGGCACGAAAGCATGCCCCTCGAAACGGATCCCCTCGAGCGCCGCATCGTAGAACGCACGATCGGCGGTTGCCTTGTACAATTGCAGAAGTGCGTAGGCCAATCCGGCCGCGCCGTGAGAGAAACCGGTCAGGTGACGCTTGTCGATGGTCGGCCATGTCTTGAGGCCGAACGGATCGGACGCGCGCCGTTGCAGGAGATGGCCGCCGCACGCGACGGCGCGCTCGAGAGCCTTTGGCTCGCCGGTCGCCGCGTGGCACGCCAGCAGGCCGAGAATGGCGCCGGCAACGCCGCTGATGACGTCGAGGCTCTCATCCTCTTCGATCTGATCCAGGCGGACGCGCAACGCGGCGATACGCGCGTCGGCGATCAGTTCGTCGTCATCCAGGAATTCGCCGGCCCGCGTCAGCGCATAAACGATCGAGGACAGTCCGGCATAGCCGCCGAGGCCGAACTCCGCCAGTTCCTCGTCGGCTGCATCCTTGATCCAGCTTCGGACCGGCGCGAGCGTGGCCGAGGCCAAGCCCCGGTAGCGGGATCCCGGCATGATCCGCTCGAGCGCCGCAAAGAACAGACCGACGCCCGCGCGGCCGTTGTAAAGGTCATTCTCCATCGGCTGCAGCGTGTAGCGCTCCGCCGCGGGCGAAAAGTTCAGCACCATCCAGCCGAGCTCGCCGTTGTGCTGGCGATAGGCTTTGGCTTCGATCTCCTTCGCCAGCCGGATTGCCACGTCGAGCAGCGCGTTGCGGCCCGGAACCTCGATCGCCCCATCGCTTTCGCCCGGCTCGGCGACCGGCCAACCGGTCGCAAGATTGGCGATCCGCACATCGAGTGCGCCCGTGATCAGGCTCTGCTGCCAGCGCAAATCCGCATCGTTCAGGTTGCCGATCCTGGCGCGCGCGACGTTCCAGGCGCTATCGACAAAGCATCCGGCGATCCGACGGCCGGGGCCGAGCCGCAAGGCGTTCTCGTCGCCGCGCGCCGTGAACCTCGGAATGTCCATGTTCCAGAGCGACGCCATCTCGGCCGCCATGAGCGGCCAGGTCTTCGGCTTGTCTTTTGTCGCGAGCCGGTCGCGGGCCAGAAGATCGAGTTGAATTCCGAAATCGAGCCCATCGCGGACGTATGCGGGGTGCAACGCACGGCGCAGGATCAGCGCATACAGGGCGGTCGCCCGGTGGATGAATCGGGCGTGGTGGAAAAACATCGGCCGCAACGGCCCGTTCTCGTCCTGCAACTGCTCCGCTTTGTCCATCAGGAAGCGGTAGGCCTCCTCGAAACCGTTCAAGATATCGTTCGTATAGTCGTTCAGAGCCACGACCTCGCCGTTCAGCTTCGGCAGATTGCGTGCCGGCTGCGGTGGTTGCCGCTCGTAGGCATAGTCCATGGCGTCGGTGTTGACCTTCGTCCAGACGATCGACTGCGCCTCGCCCTCTTCGTCCTCCGACCGCGCCAGCGCAGAAATGTCGAAATACTGATGATCCACCTTGACCGGATCGGGCAGCAGGTCGGTCGCCAGCACCGAGGCGCGCAGCCTCGCCGCGATCTCGCTCAGGTCATCGCCGGCGTCGGCGGACAACGGCAGGCGATGGTGATAGATCGTCTCCAGATCGACCGGCACCGGATGCTCCCCGCAGGCGACCAGATTCTCGAAATGAAAATCGCTGCCGTTGAGCGCGTGGACCAGGCAAAGGAAATGTCCGGCCCGCCGGTAATAGCGCCGGGTTTCCTCCTCGCTGGCGCATGAGCGGTGCTCGGCATATTCGACCCAGCCGTGGTCGCCGCGGTCCAGCACCTTCAGAGTGCGAAGCGGCAGCAGCGCGCCGCAGCGATTGATCCAGGCCACGACGTCGAAGTAGGCCTTTTCCAGGCCGAGGCATCTCGGCTTGTAGACGAGCTTGAGCCCGCCGGAAAATTCAACGGCGACAACGGTGCGCCCGCCGTCATGCGGATCGGAGAGGCTGGGCTCTACCGCGATCACGCGGCCGGACCGCTCGCCGCGAATGAATGTCGTTTCGATCTCGGGGAGATCGTTGAACAGCCTGATCTCGAATTCGCGCACCCTGGCGACCCACTGCATCACCGCCGTCGCCAGCAGCCGGGCCGCAACGCAATAGTCCTCGAACAGCGGGCCCCAGCCATCTTCGTAGGTTTGCGCGATGAAACGGCGATACTGCGTGTCCGAGGCGCCTGCCGATCCCGCCGCCTGCATCGCATCCGCGAACTGGCTGCATGCCAGGAAGGTCCGAAACTCCACGGCGAGGACCCGCGCGGCGATTTCGGTCAACCGTTGCAGAAGCTCGCGGGCGAATGTGTCCAGCACCTCGGCGGAAAGCCTGCTTCCGCCGCTCGCGGCGAGGCGCGCCTGCGCCACCGCGACAAATGGCAGGAACAGCTCCTCAAACGGCAGCGGCTCGCCGGCCCTCAGATACGGGAATGCCGCCGCCGCATTCGCGGCAACGGCCGTGTCCCGCAATCGCTCCGCTTCTTCCTGGACCTGTTCGAGGACGCCGCACCATTCGGGCAGCGGGACATCGGCAGGGACCCCGACTGGTCCAAGCAAGCGCCGCACGCTGTTTGCGTCCAGCCCGTCACGCGCCAGCCGTTCGACGAACAGCGTCTCATCGCCGCCCGCTGCGGCGTTGCGCCAGTCCTTCAGCCTGGCATTTGTCTTGTGCGGATCGGCAGGGCGCTCGACGCTCAAGCCTGCCGCGAGTCGTTCCCAGAGAGACAACGAGTCGACCGCAACTCTTGCGAGTCGATCTGACGTGAGCAAGGAGGCGGCCCCTCAGTCTGCGAGGCGACCGCCGCGAGCGATGGTACAGCCGGGAGACGACCGAATTTGCTCCCCCCGAAGCGCGGCTGCGGGCGGAGCGGCTGTTCCGTTCGCGACGGTCCGCCCCTGTCAGCAGTCGCTATTCCGGACTCAACCGACCACGGGTGCGATAGAAGCAGTTGTTCAGCGTGCGCGGCGTTGAATTGTTGCACGAGCCTTCCATGCGCGCCGCCGGGCGCTTGCCGCGCTCGATACCCGCGGGCAGATCATGTTGGGTGAGTGACGGCGGCAGAATGAACGTCAGGGCACTGTTCTTACGGTCCTTGTCCGAAACACTCATTGAAATTCTCCATGTTGGGCTGGCAATGTCATCCCCCGGTATTATCGTAGCATGCCGGGTCGCGCGGGGGAACTCGTCTGGCTGAACTTTTGCCGTTCGTCGTCGACCGCGGTGCATGAGAATCATGATCGCTGGTGGCGAGCGCGACGGAAACGGAAAGTCCGCGCCCCTGGGGGAGCGACGGGCGATATGGTCTATTGTTCTGCCGCTGCTGCCTTATATCTGGCCGCGCGACCGCCGGGATCTGCAGCTGCGGGTGATCGTCGCGCTCCTGCTGTTGCTCGCCACCAAGCTTGCGACGCTGGCCGTTCCGATCCTGTTCAAGCTCGCCACCGACGCGCTGGCCGGCCCGGACAGCCGCCCGGTGGCAAGCCCGCAATGGCTGCTGTGGCTCGCGGCGGCGCCGGTCGCCATCGTCATCGCCTATTGTGTCACGCGTATTGCCGAGTCGACGCTCGCGCAGGTGCGCGACAGCCTGTTCGGCCGGGTTGCGATGCATGCGGTGCGCCGGATCGCGGTGCGGACCTTCGCGCATCTGCACGAGCTGTCGCTGCGCTTCCACCTCGAGCGCAAGATCGGCGGCCTGAGCCGCATCCTGGAGCGCGGCCGCAACGGCATCGAGATCATCGCGCGGCTGATCGCGCTGCAGCTTCTGCCGACCTTCATCGAACTGCTGCTGATCGGCGGCTACATGATGTGGCAATTCGACTGGCGCTATGTCGCGACCATCCTGCTCACCGTGGTGGCGTACGTCTTCTCGACCTACCGGCTGACCGAGTACCGGCTCGGCATCCGCCGCGACGTGAACAGCGCCGACACGGAGTCGAATTCGAAGGCGATCGATTCGCTGATCAACTACGAGGCCGTGAAATACTTCAACAGCGAGCCGCGCGAGGTCGCACGCTACGATGCCGTGATGACGCGCTATGAGGACGCCAGCGTCAAGTCGATCAACTCGTTGTCGATGATGAACTCCGCGAACACACTGCTGTTCACCGCGGGACTCGGCGTCGCGATGATCATGTGCGCACTCGAAGTGCAGGCCGGCACCAAGACGATGGGCGATTTCGTGCTGGTCAATGCGATGATGCTGCAACTCTATCAACCGCTCTATTTCGTCGGCCTGGCTTATCGGGAGATCAAGCAGGCGGCCACCGACATCGAGGCCATGTGGTCGATCCTCGAGGAGACGCCCGAGATCAAGGATCGGGCCGGCGCGCTACCGCTCGCGGTGTCGAACGGCGCGGTGACGTTCGACAACGTGGTGTTTGCCTATGAGCCGGATCGGCAAATCCTGAAAGGGATCAGCTTCGAGGTGCCCGCCGGCAAGTCGCTCGCCGTGGTCGGCCCGTCCGGGTCCGGCAAATCGACCATCGCGCGGCTCCTGTTTCGTCTCTACGACGTGACCTCGGGCCGGATCCTGATCGACGGACAGGATATCGGCGCGGTGACGCAGGTGTCCCTGCGCGACGCGATCGGCATCGTGCCGCAGGACACGATGCTGTTCAACGACACGATCCGCTACAACATCCGCTACGGCTGTTGGGGGGCGACCGACGCCGAGGTCGAGGATGCAACGCGGAGCGCGCAGCTCGACGGCCTCATTCGCGCGGCACCGGCAGGCTACGACACCGAGGTCGGCGAGCGCGGCCTGAAGCTTTCCGGCGGCGAAAAGCAGCGTGTCGCCATCGCCCGCACGATGTTGAAGAATCCCCGCGTCCTCGTGCTCGACGAAGCGACGTCCGCGCTCGACACGGCCACCGAAAAGGAAATCCAGAACGCGCTCGACAGGCTGTCCCGCAACCGCACGACCTTGATCATCGCCCATCGGCTGTCGACCGTGGTCCGCGCCGACGAGATCATCGTTCTGGATCGAGGCGCAATCGCCGAGCGCGGCACGCACAGGGCGCTGCTGGCATGTGGCGGTCTCTACGCCAGCATGTGGCAGCGTCAACAGGAGGCCGATGCGGCGCGGCACGTCGAGGCGGGGCAGCCGGGATGACGGCGAACGAACCTTCTCAGGCGGGCGACACCGCGCTGGCGCGGGCCATGCTCTGTCTGGAACAAGGCCGGCCGCAGGACGCGGAGCCGATCGCCGCCGAGATGCTCAAGGCCGATCCGCATGACACCGGCGCGCTCTACGTTCTGGGCTGCGCACTGGCCATGCAGGGCCGCGCCAACGAGGCGATCGCACCGCTCGAGGCCGCCGCCAGCACCCACGACGACCCTGCCCTGCAGGCGGCGCTGGCGATCGCGCTGCGTCAAGCCGGCCGCAACGACGATGCGGTCCGGCGCCTCGAGCATGTGATAGCGCGGCATCCTGACTATCCCGCGGCGTTCCTGGAGCTCGGCCACCTGCTGGTTTCAACAAACCGGCATGACGAGGCGGTCGACGTCTTGAGCCGCGGGCTCGAGATCGCGCCGACGATGCCGCGGATGTCCGTCCAGCTCGGCTACGCCCAGCTCTCACGCGGCGACTGCAACAAAGCCAGGGACGCCTTTGCCCGCGCACTGGAGCTTGCCCCTCGCTCGCATGAGGCCCTGTTCGGCATAGCCAAGGCGCACCAGGAGATCGGCGAGAACGAGGACGCCGCCGCCTGGTTCCGCCGTTATCTCGTGGAGCGCCCGAGCGATGCGGGAGCCCTGCTCGGCCTCGGGCATTGCCTGCTCGAGCTCGGCGAGCTCGAGGCCGGACACGACTGCTTCCGGCGCGCGGCGCAGGGTGACGCGCAACGCTATGGCAGCGCGCTCACGTCGTTGGCGTCCGCGGCGCGCGGCCGGTTTTGGCTGAAGCCGAGCCAGGCCCGGCGATTCTTCGGGGGCTGAATCAGCGCTTGGGCACGCGAAAGTGCCGGCGATACACGTCGGTTTCCTGTCCGATCGCCTGACGCGCCTTGATCAGGCGTTCGGTTTCATCGGCGGAGAACGCCTCGAATTGGCCGGTCCAGCTTTCACGCTTCACCGGCAGGCATTGCGCGACCGGCGTGCCCTTCGGCAGCACGCCGTTGAAGGCGGTGTCATGCCAGCGCGCCGGGAAGTTGACCGGGGTGTCATGGAACGTGTCGCAATCGACCAGGCCGGTCAGCGTGGTGAACGGCAGGTCGGCGCGATTGACCGGATGGGTGATCAGCACCGAGTAGCCCGGCGGCGCCTCGATGGTCCAGAAATTGTTGAACTTGATGATGAAGCGATCGTCGTCGAAGAACGGAGAGCCTTCGACCTGGCTCGCATCGTGAAATCCGATCGGCGAATGCGAATACTCGCTGACGAACCCCTTCGGCGCGTCGAAGCTCCAGGTGAATTCGCCGTCCCGCACCTCGAGGTCGACCGGCAACGGCATCAGGAAGCCGTATGTCATCGCGTCGATGAAGGGCGGACATTTCTTCACCGTCTGTGCTTCCGCCCCCATGGTCGGATTGAACGCCTTCTGCGGCATCGCCTTGAACCAGTCCGGCAGGCCGAGTATTGCCGGGATGGGCCGCGGCAGAACGGTTTCGAGCTCACGCGGGCAGCGGAACCTCAGTGTCATTGGCTGGACGTCGTCCATGAGACCGACCCGTGATCGCCCATTTGGAGCGATACCCTACTGCGCGTTCGGCTCGCCGGCGATGCCGTCAACCCATGTGGCAAGCGCGGCAAGATCGCCGTTCAGCGCCACGAGATCGGCTCGGGCACCCGCGACCAGAACGCCACGCTCCTGCTCCAGACCGAGAAAGCGCGCGGGCGTCAGCGACGCAGCGCGCAGCGCCTGCTCCAACGGCAGCCCCGCAAGCCGCACCGCGTTGCGCACCGCCGAGGCCATATCGAGGTGTGCGCCGGCGAGCGTCCCCTGCTCCGTGGCGAGCCGCCCGTTCGCAAGCCTGACCGTCCGGCCCATCAACTCGAATTGGTCGAGTTCCGCGCCGACCGTCGGCATCGCGTCGGTGACGAGAGCAATGCTGTCGGCGCCCTTCGCCGCGAATGCCACGCGGACCGAAACCGGATCGACATGGATGCCGTCGACGATGAGCCCCGCCGTCAGCCGCACGTCCGCCAGCGCCGCGCCGGCGATGCCCGGCTCGCGCGCGCTCATGGGCGGCATGGCGTTGAACAGATGCGTCACGCCGCTCGCGCCGTCTTCGGCGGCCTGCATGACCACGGCGGCGGATGCCTCGCTGTGGCCGATCGACACCCGCACCCCCGAGGACGCGAGCGTCCGGACAAAGCCCGCCGGAACGCATTCCGGCGCAAGCGTGACCAAGGACGCGCCGGCGCCCGCGAGTTGGCACAAATCCTCCAGGTCGCCCGCTGCGGCTTGCGCGACGCGGTCGGGCCGGTGAACCCCGTACCGCCGCGGGCTGATGAACGGCCCTTCCAGGTGCAGCCCGAGGATGCCGTCCCGGCCCGCCGTCGAACGCGCCACGGCAATGGCCGCCCGCATCGTCTCGCGCGTGTCCGAAATGAGCGTCGGCAGGCAGGCCGTGGTGCCGAAACGGCGGTGCGCCCGGGCGATGGCGCGCATGCCGTCGGCCGTGGGCTGGTCGTTGAGCAGCACGCCGCCGCCGCCATTGACCTGCAGATCGATGAAGCCCGGGGCGAGGAATGTTCCCGCCGGCAGGCGCTGCAGGGGCCAGTCCGCGGGGACCGCGCTCGAATGGTCCACGCCGACGATCCGCCCTTCCCGGATCAGCACCGCGGCCTCGGCACGCCATCCGTGACCGTCGAAAACGCGGTCCGCCAGGACGGCATGCCCCACGGCCGGTGAAGGATTGCTGTGACCCGCGCTCATCTTGGTCCAAGTCTCGCTGGATTTTTGGCGCACCCAAGCCAATCTAGGTTAAAGGACGCCGAATACGAAGGGCATCATCCGGCGACGCTGTTATACGCAGCCTGCACGATGATGGCCCAGACTGCGACCGCATTCCGAAACGAGAGACAGCATGGACCGGTTGGTCATTCGCGGCGGCAAGCGCATTGAAGGCTCGGTGCAGGTGTGCGGCGCGAAGAACGCGGCGCTGCCGCAGATCGCCGCCTCGCTGCTCAGCGCCGAACGGCTGGAACTGACCAATGTTCCGGAGGTGAGCGACGTCGACACGATGCTGGCGCTGATGCGCGAGTTCGGCGTCACCGCCACGCGCGGCCCCGGCCGGATGCTGGTGCTGGATGCCTCCGCTGCCCGCAACACCCAGGCGCCCTACGACATCGTCCGCCGCATGCGCGCCAGCATTCTGGTGCTGGCGCCACTCTTGGCCCGTTTCGGCTCGGCGCGGGTGTCGATGCCGGGCGGCTGCGCGATCGGCGCGCGGCCGATCGACCTGCACCTCAAGGCGCTCGATGCGCTCGGGGCCGAGGTCAGCATGGAGGGCGGATACATCAACGCGCGCGCCAATGGCGACGGCCTGCGGGGCGGCCGTGTCGTGCTGTCCTCGCCATCGGTCGGCGCGACCGAGACCGCGCTGATGGCGGCTGTCCTTGCACGAGGCGAAAGCGAAATCCTCAACGCGTCGCGCGATCCGGAAATCTGCGATCTCGCGCTTTGTCTCACGGCGATGGGCGCGCGCATCGAAGGTGCCGGGACACATCGGATGCTGATACAGGGCGTGAATGCGCTGCATCAGGCCCGCCATGAGCTGATCACCGACCGCATCGAGGCCGGCACCTACGCCATCGCCGCAGCGATCACCGGCGGGAACCTGGAAATTCTCGGCGCACATCTTGAGCACTTGGGGTCCGTGGGCGCGGTGCTGGAGAGCGCCGGAGCCCAGCTCTGGCCGACCGACCGGGGCCTGATGGTGGTTCGCTCCGGCCCGCTGCAGGCGATCGACGTATCGACCGAGCCCTATCCCGGCTTCCCGACCGACCTGCAGGCGCAGTTCATGGCGCTGATGACGATCGCACCAGGCGCGTCGGTCATCCGTGAAACCGTGTTCGAAAGCCGCTTCATGCACGTGCCCGAGCTCGGCCGGCTCGGCGCCAACATCTCGTTGCAAGGCTCGACCGCGCTGGTGCGCGGCGTCGAGCGGCTGCATGCCGCCGAGGTGATGGCCACCGACCTGCGCGCCTCGGTGTGCCTGGTGCTGGCGGCACTCGTTGCCGACGGCGCCACCACCGTGCACCGCATCTACCATCTCGACCGCGGTTACGAGTCGCTCGACCGCAAGCTCGTGCAGTGCGGCGCGGACATCCAGCGGGTTGCGGGATGACGGCTGCGGCACGACCCGATCCGCTGTTCGTGGGCGTCGACGGCGGCGGCACCGGCTGCCGCGCGCGCATCGAGAGCGCGGACGGCTGCGTGCTCGGAACCGGTATTGGCGGCCCCGCCACGCTGCGGCTTGGGGTGGAGCGCGCTCTTGCCGAAGTGCAAAAGGCATGCGGCGCAGCGATCGACGAAGCGGGCCTTGGCGCGGACGCGCTGAAATCGATGCATGCCGCGATCGGCCTCGCCGGCGTCGGCCGCAAAGGCGCGTCCGAGGAACTGGCGCAACACGCGCAACCTTTCCGCTCGGTCATCTATGCCCACGACGCCACCATCGCCTGCATCGGCGCACATGGCGGAAAAGACGGCGGCATCGTCATCGTCGGCACCGGCAGCGTCGGCTTTGCCATGGTCGGCCAGCGCGAGGTCAGGGTCGGCGGCTACGGCTTTCCGATCTCCGACGAAGGCAGCGGCGCCGACCTCGGCCTGCATGCCATCCGGCTTGCGCTGCGCGCCCACGACGATCGCGTGCGCGGCACGAGCCTGACCCGCGACGTGATGCTGCGGTTCCACAACGATCCGTTCGAGGCGGTCGCCTGGATGGATCGTGCGACCGCCACCGAGTATGCGACCTTCGCGCCGCTGGTGATGCGGCATGCCGATGCCGGCGATCCGGTTGCTCGCGGGATTGTCCGCGAGGCCGGCGAGCAGATCGACGACCTGGTGCGGCGGCTGATCGAATGCGGCGCGTCGCGCGTCGCGCTGCTGGGCGGGCTGGCGTCGTCGCTGCAGCCGTGGCTTGCGCCGGACGTGCAGCGGCGGCTGGTTCCGGTGGAGGGCGACGCGGTCGACGGCGCGTTGCATCTGGCGCGTCGCGCCGCCAAGGGGTAGCTGACAGATCATGCGCACCGAGGACATCAACCCGCGCTACGTCGATCTCGACTCGTGGTCCACCGCCGAGATGATCGCGGCGATGCACGAGGAGCAGCTAGCGGCGGCCACTGCGGTGCGCGGTGCGCTCGGCGCGATCACGGCCGCGGTCGAGGATGCGGTGCCGGCGCTCAAACGCGGCGGACGGATCGTCTATGCCGGAGCTGGCACCTCCGGCCGGATCGGCGTGCAGGACGGCTCCGAACTGCCGCCGACCTTCGACTGGCCGGTGGATCGCGTGGTGTTCGCCATGGCCGGCGGCCTCGATGCGCTCACGCGCAGTTCGGAAGGCGCCGAGGACAGCGCCGAGGCCGGCGAGCAGGCCATGGCCGACGTCAAGGTCTCAGCGAACGACGTCGTCATCGGGATTGCCGCGAGCGGCACGACGCCGTTCACGATCGGCGTGCTGCGGGCGGCGAAGGCCGCGGGCGCGGTGACGATCGCGGTGGCGAGCAATCCCGGCGCGCCGCTGTTCGAGGTGGCACGCCATCGCATCCTGGTCGAGACCGGCAGCGAGGTGATCGCGGGCTCGACCCGGATGAAGGCCGGCACCGCCCACAAGATCGTGCTGAACCTCATCTCCACCGCCATGATGGTCAAGCTCGGCCGTGTCTACTGCGGCCTGATGGTGGACATGCGGGCGCGCAACGCCAAGCTCCGCCGCCGCGCGGCAACGATCGTCGGCAAAATCGTCGGCTGCGCGGAAAGCGAGGCGACGCGCCATCTCGATGCGGCCGGTGGCGACCTGAAGACGGCCGTGCTGATTGGCTTCGGCCTTCCCCGCGGCAAGGCCGAGCAACTTCTCGAGCGTCATGCCGGCAGCCTGCGCGCCGCCATCAACGCGTCCAAGGCCAGCAATGGCTGAACTGCCGGCCGCAAGCGCGATGGCGCAGGAGACCGCCGAGATCCCGGCGGCGGCCGAGCGGCTGCTGGCGCGCGCCGGTCTGTTCGAGGCGATCGCCGGACGGATCAGCGAAGCAAAGCCGCGCATCGTCGTGTTCTGCGGGCGCGGCAGCTCCGGCTGCGTCGGCATCTATCTGCGTTATCTGTTCGAGGCGCGGCTTGGCCTGCTGGCCTCCGCCGCAGCGCCTTCGGTCGTGACCGCCTACCGGCGGCCGCCGGACATGCGCGACGCACTGTTCGTGGTGATATCGCAGTCCGGCCGCAGCCCCGATCTCGTCACCGCGACCGAAGTGGCGCGCCAATCCGGCGCGCTGACGCTCGCCATCGTCAACGACGAGCACTCTCCTGCCGCTGTTGCGTCCGAACTGGTGCTGCCGATCGGCGCGGGCGCCGAACGTGCGGTCGCTGCGACCAAGACCGTGGCGCTGTCGATGATCGCCGGCGCGCAGGTCGTGGCATCGATGGCTGGCGATGATGACTTGAATGATGGCCTTCGCCGTATGCCGACGAGATTGCCCAGCGCGCTCGCGTGCGACTGGTCGGCCTGGGCCGACAGTGCAGCCGCAGCCCCAGCCTCGTTCGTGGTCGGGCGCGGTTATGGCCTCGGCTGCGTGCGGGAGATCGCGCTGAAGGTGACGGAAATCCTGCGGGTGCCGGCCATCGGCCACAGCGCGGCCGAGTTGCGGCACGGTCCGCGTGCCGCCGTAACGCAGGCCACGCCGGTGCTGGTGCTTCGGCAGAACGACGAGGCGGCCGCGGCGATCGACGACCTGGTGCGCGATCTGCAGGGATCCGGCGAGCGCGTGTTCGTCGCCGGCGGCGCGGCGCAGACGCTACCCTGGATCGGCGACGGTCACCCGGCGTTCGATCCGGTCGTGATGCTCGTTCCGGCTTATCGCGCCATTGAAGCGGCGGCACGCCGAAAGGGCTTTGATCCGGACAATCCACCGCACCTCAGCAAGGTCACGCGGACGCTGTGACGCGCGGCTAGAGATGGCCGTCACTTTGAGTAATCCCATCGCTCTGCACGCTAGCCTTTTTAGAATGGGAGGCCACTAGATGTGCCGCGAGCGACAGCGCAACGCTTGCGCCCAATGCCACCGGAAACGTATGGCTGGGAAACTGTTCGGTAAATTTCAGCATCATCATCAGAAAATCATGAACAAGGGCGGCGCCCAAACCGCAGAGCATTGCCGCGGGCGCTGTGCGCGCCCACCATCCCCCTGCCACGGCAAGAATCAACAACTCCGGGCTCAGAAGCATTGCCAGCAACACCACAAATGCAACAGTCACAGGATCAGATTTGGCCAAAGTCCGCTTATCGTGTAGCTCAGCGTCTATCCTTGCTTTGATCGCATCGGTCTTCTTCTGGCCGCCTACTCCAACGAACCATCTCCAATAGTCCAGATGGTGTGTATCCTTGATGGAATTCCACGCACTGTATTGTCGGTCATACGGGCAATCGGAGCATTCGAGCGTTTCGTACAAACGAAATTCGTGCCTTATCTGCGAAACGACTATGAAGCCCAAGGATGTAACGACGAACAACGCGGTTAGCACAATGGATGCGTGACGGCGCAATTCCCCTTCGGAAAACGCGTCTTGGCACCGAAGCACTAACCAGATGAAGAAAGGCGCCGCAATGATCGCCAGCACAACGCCGGCCGCTGTCGCAAGCATCAGTTCCTCCCAAAACGCCGACCTCGTGCGGCGTGCCGTGCTTACAAAATCGGGTGAAAGGTTATTGAAATTGATCGCCCCCCTCACAGGCTGGCCGTGACTCCAATCGGGGTACAGTATAGCGCATTATCCCCGGCGTTCACGCACGCGCTCAATCGCAACGCGCGACCATCCCGCCATCGACGATGATCTCGGTGCCGGTGACGAAGCGCGCCTCGTCGGAGGCGAGAAACAGCGCGGCGTTGGCGGTGTCGCGGCCGTCGCCCATGAAGCCGAGCGGGATGCGCGCGACGCGCGACTTCAGCAGCGCCTCGACGTCGCCGCCGGTGCGCTGCTTGGCGAGGCGTGCCTCGACCATCGGGGTGTGCAGTTGGCCGGGCACCACGGTGTTCACGCGAATGCCCTTGTTGGCGTACTGCACGGCGGTGACGCGGGAGAACTGGATCACGCCGGCTTTGGAGGTGGCGTAGCCGATCTGCGCCGAGCCGGTCCAGCGCAGGCCCGAGGTCGAGGCGAGATTGACGATCGCGCCGCCGCCCTGCTTCTCCATCAGCGGCAGCACGTGCTTGCAGGTGAGGAACACGCTCTTGAGGTTGTAGGTCATCTGCCCGTCCCAGCCCTCCTCCGAGAGCTCGACGGGCCCGCCGGCGGCCGAGCCGCCGACGTTGTTCACGAGGATGTCGATGCGGCCGAACGCCTTGAGGCACGCATCGACCATCGCCTTGACCGAGGCGTTGTCGGTCACGTCGCATTCGTGGGTGCGGATCGTGCCGCCGAATTCGTCGACGTGCGCGACCGTCTCCTTCATCGACTCGCCGTTCTTGTCCGCGGCGAAGACCCTGGCGCCCTCGCGCGCGAACAGCACAGCGGTCGCGCGGCCGTTGCCCCAGCCCGGACCGACGCATCCCGCGCCGGTCACCAGCGCGACTTTGCCTTCAAGCCGTCCTGTCATCCTCGGACTTTTCCTGGACTACTGCGTGCCGCGGAGCCCGATCTTGTCGACCAGCGCGCCCCACTTCACGCGCTCCGACTTGATGTAGTCGTTGATGCCCGCGACCGACGGCGAATCGATCGGGATCAAGCCGATATCGGCGGCCCGCTTCTTCATCTCCGGATCGCCCATGATCTTCTGCATCTCGGCGTGCAGCCGGTCGACCACGGGCTTGGGCGTCTTCGCGGGTACCATGAGGGCGTGCCACGACACCGCCTCGAAGTCCGGCGCGCCGGCCGCCTCCGAGAACGGCAGCACCTCGGGCAACAGCGGCAGCCGGGTCGAGGAGGAAACCGCGAGCGCCCGCAGCTTGCCGTCCTTGATCGAGGGGATCGACGCGCCGGCCTCGACGAAGCCGGTGTGGACGTGGCCGGCGATGATGTCGGCGACCGACTGGCCCGTATTGCGGTACGGCACGTGATTGGCCTCGAAGCCGAAGCGTTGCTTGGCGAACTCCATGGAGATGTGCTGGAAGCCGCCCGCGCCGACCGACACATAGTCCAGCGGCGGCTTCTTCTCCTTGGCATAGGCGATGAACTCCTTCACGTCCTTGACCGGGATGTTCGGGTTCACCACCAGAATGAGCGGCGACTTCACGTACAGGCTGATCGGGGTGAAATCGGCCTCCGGATTGTAGTTGATCTGCTTGTAGAGCCACTGGTTGATCGCCAGCGCGCTGCTGGTGAGCACGACCATCGTGTGCCCGTCAGGCGCGGCGTTCGCGACCTGGTTGGCGGCGAGCATGGTCGCAGCACCCGGCTTGTTTTCCACGATCACCGGCTTGCCGAGCGCCGCCGAAAGCTTTTCGGCGTAGAGGCGCGCCAGCACGTCCATGCCCGTGCCCGCGCCGATCGACACGATGACGTTGAGGTTCTTCGACGGAAAGTCCTGCGCCAGCACGCGCGAATGCGGGGCGATTGCAACAAGCAGCAACGCCAGCGCGGCACAGCGATAGATGAGCCTGATCATGCATTCCTCCCTGAAAGCCGCGCCTTTTCCGGCGCATTTGTCTCGGCGATGTTTTTGCAAATCATTCCGAGTGTCGATTGCAAGCTTAGGTGGGGACCCGCATGCGAACAAGACGCTTTGCGTTGTCGCCAAAGTCGCACTATGTGCCTGTACCGGATACCGGGCCGGGCATCGTTCGCAGGCTTCCAAGGTGGCAACACAGCACGACAAGGAGCGCGTCGCGCTCACATCCATTTTCGCCTCCGGCGGCCTGACGCTGGCGAAGGCCGTGGTCGGCTTTCTCACCGGCTCGCTCGCGATCCTCTCGGAAGCCGCCCATTCGCTGATCGATTTCGGCGCGACGCTGATGACCTATTTTGCGGTGCGCGTGTCCAGCAAGCCCGCCGACGAGGAACACCACTACGGCCACGGCAAGGTCGAGAGCGTGACGGCGCTGGCCGAAACGGCGCTGCTGTTCCTGCTGTCGGGCGTGGTGATCTGGGAGGCAGGAAAGCGGCTGCTGGGCCAGGAGCCGGGCCATGTGGTGGAGGCCACGCTTGCCGCCTTCGCCGTGATCATCGTGTCCGTGGTGGTGGATTTCTTCCGCGCCCGCCTGCTCTACCGGGTCGCGAGCGAGACGGCGAGCGAGGCGCTGGAGGCCGATGCGCTGCACTTCGGCTCGGACATGTGGTCGTCGCTTGCGGTGCTGGTCGGGCTCGGCGGCGTGGCGCTGGGCTTTCAATGGGCGGACGCGGCCGCGGCGCTGGTGGTCGCGCTGTTCGTCTGCCTCGCCGGCTGGCGGCTCGGCCGGCGCACCATCGAGACGCTGACCGACACCGCGCCGGTCGGCTCGGCGCAGACGGTGATCCGCGCCGCGTCCAAGGTGCGCGGCGTGATCGCGGTGGATCGCGTGCGGGTGCGGCCCTCCGGCGACAAGGTGTTCGTCGAGGTGGTGGCGGCGGTGAGCCGCACGCTGCCGCTCGACCGCGTCGAGGCATTGAAGGCCGGCGTCGCGGAGGCGATCCGCGCCGACCTGCCCCGCTCCGAGGTGGTGGTCTCGATCGCGCCGCGCGCGCTCGACAGCGAGACGGTGCACGAGCGCGTCATGGTGATCGCGCGCAACCAGGGTCTCGCGGTGCATCACGTCACGGTGCACGACATCCGCGGCAAGCTGTCGGTTTCGCTCGACCTCGAGGTGGAGCGAAAGCTCGCGCTCGGCACGGCCCACGAGATTGCCGACCGGCTGGAGGCCGCGCTGCGCGACGAGCTCGGCCCCGAGGTCGAGGTCGAGACCCACATCGAGCCGCTGCAGCAGGAGACGGCCGGCCGCGAGGCGCCGCCGGAGCGGGTGAAGGCGGTGCAAATGGCGCTCGCCGAGATCGCCGCCGCGGGCGGCATGGTGCGCGACGTGCACGATGTGCGGGTGCGCGAGACCGACGACGGCGAGATCGTCAACTTCCATTGCCGCGTCGACCCGGCGCTGAGCGTCCAGGCGGTGCACGAGAAGGTCGACGAACTGGAACGCGCGCTGCGGCGGCGCTCGCCCACGATCAAGCGGGTGATCGGCCATGCCGAGCCGCGGCGCGATGCGCAGCCGCCTGCACGATAAGCGAAGCTACTGCCCGCCGACGCCGGCCGCGCGCAGCGTCGCGCTGTTGTGGGCGACGTCGGCCTTCAGCACGGCGTCGAACTTGTCGGCCGGGCTGAACACGATGTCGACGCCCTGCCTGGTCAGGCGTTCGGCAACATCCGGCGTCTGCAGGACAGCGCCGATGTCGCCGCTGACCTTGTCGAGGATCGGTTTCGGCGTGCCGGCGGGCGCCATGACCGCGAACCACGCATCGTATTTGTAGTCCGGCACGCCGGACTCGGCGACGGTCGGCACATCCGGGAGCGCGCGGTTTCGCTTCGGCGTCGAAACCGCGATCGCGCGCACCTTGCCGGTCTGGTGCAGGTCGGTCGCGAGGTTGACGCCGAGATAGAACAGCTGCGAGTCGTTTCGCATGGTCATCGCCTCCGGCGCGCCTTTGTGCGGAACGTGCACGATGTCGATTTTGGCCGTCTGCTTGAACAGCTCCGCGCCGAGATAGGACGTGCTGGCGAGGCCGGCCGATGCGAAGTTCATCTTGCCGGGCTGGCTGCGCGCCAATGCGATGAACTCGGTGACATTCTTCGCCGGCAGATCGGGCGGCACGATCAGCGCCTGCGGCACCGACGCGACCTCGGTCACGCCGGCAAAATCCTTGGCCGGGTCATACGGCAGGTTCCGGTTCACCACCGACGCGATGGTGTGGCCGTTGGAGGTCAGCATCAGCGTGTAGCCGTCGGGCGCGGCCTTGGCCACGCTCGCCGTGCCGGCAATGCCCGGGCGGTTCTCGACGATGACCTGCTGCTGCCAGCGCTCGGCGAGCTTGTCGGCCAGCACGCGGGCCAGGCCGTCGCTGATGCTGCCGGCGGAAAACGGCACGACGATGCGGACCATCTGCGCCGGATAGGATGGCGCGCTCGGACGAGACGCGGTCTGTGCCGCCGCGCCTCCCGCAACGACGGCGAATGCCGCCGCGATCAACCAGGCACGAAACCGCATCGTCGCCTCCTGCGGGTCAGCCAAGCCGGGAGGCGGCGCGCGCCGCCTCCCTAAAGCGGGACGACTTTATCTTCGAATCGTCATCCCGCGTTAGCTTCTGGCTTGAGCATGAGCTCTTCCGAAAACCGCTTCACACCTTTCGGGATCATGCTCCAGACGTCGAGACCGGTCAGCGTCAAAGACCGGCCTCCTTGAACACCTGCGTCAGATTCGCCGTCTCGTCGCGGACGATCTTGTCCATCGCCGCGGGCGTATCGGTCACGCCGATCAGGAACTGGCCCTTGATCTTGGCCTGCATCTCCGGCGCCTTCAACGCGTCGGCCCAATCCTTGGAAATCTTTTCCAGGACCGGCTTCGGCACGGCGGCCGGTGCCATCAGGCCGAACCAGGAGTCGTAGACGTACGGCAGACCGGCCTCGGTGAAGGTCGGCACGTTCGGCAGCTCGGGGATGCGCGCCGCAGTCGCGGCGGCGATCGCGTTGACCTTGCCGGCTTCGGATTGATCGCGGGCGAGGTTGACCGGCGCGAAATAGAGCTGCGCATCGCCGCGGATCACCGCGGTGACCGCATCGGGCGCGCTGCGGAACGGCACGTGCACGATGTTGATGCCCGCGGACTTGCGGAACAGCGCACCGGCGATGAAGGTCGTGCTGGCGAGGCCCGGCGACGAGAAGTTCAGCTTGCCCGGCTCCTTCTTGGCCAGCTCGATGACCTCCTTGAGCGTCTTGGCCTGCACGCTCGGATTGGTGATCAGGAACAGCGGCGCGGAGCCGAGCCGGGTGATGCCGGCAAAATCCTTCACCGCATCGAACGGCGCGTCCTTGCTGACCAGGTTGGACACGGTGTGGCCGTTGGAGGTGACCATCAGCGTATGGCCGTCCGGCGCGGCCTTGGCGACCGAGGCCGTGCCGGCGATGCCCGGCTTGTTTTCGATGACAACCTGCTGGCCCCACTTCTTGCCCATCTCGTCGGCGAAGATGCGCGCCAGAATGTCGGTGACCGAGCCCGCGCCGAACGGCACCACGATCGTCACGCGCTGGGTCGGCCAGCTTTGCGCCTGTGCGGAAACAGCGGATACGGCAGCCACGGCCGCCGCACTGAGCGCGATCTTCAGAAATCGGAACATTGCCATTCCTCCTCGGTGTTCCTCGTTATCCATCCCGGCTTAGCGCCGTGGCTTATTTGGCGGGTTCGGAAACCGGTACCCCGGCCTTCGACCGGCTTTGTGCCACGATTGCCTCAAGGCTTGTACCAAAATCCTTCAGCATCACGGCAGCGGCATTTCGACCGGGACCGCCGGAAATCGACCCGCCGGGGTGCGTGGTCGAACCGGTCTGGTACAGGCCCGGGATCGGCATGCGATGCTGCGCCCAGCCGGGCGCCGGGCGCAACGCCGCGGCCTGCGCCGCGTTCTGCGCCCCGCCGTGGCAGGAGCCGTGCCAGTTGTGCGGATTGCGCCGCTCGAGATCGAGCGGGCTTTCGATCACGCTCGCCAGGATCTTGTCGTCGGTCAGATTGGGCGAGAACTTGCGCAGCCAGTTGAGGTTCGCCTTCGCCACGTCGTGCTTGATGTCGTCCCAGTGCTGCGGGCCTTCCTTCAAGTCATAAGGCTGCATGCCGACCATCTTGATGGTGTGCTTGCCGGGCGGCGCCTGGGTCGGGTCGCCGATCGTGGGCGACACCGCGAGCAGCACCGGCTCATCGACGTTGGCGACGCCGCGGGCGAAATCGTAGCCCATGCGCAGCGCCCGGGTCGGCTCCGACAGCATGGCGCAGGCGATCGGCGTGATCGGACCGCCGTCGCCGTTGAACGTCATCGGCACGCTGGTCGCGTAGTGCTGCACGAACAGGGTCGGCCCGCCCTGCCAGGTCTCGACGCCGTCGACGAAATCGTCGGCCCAGGCGTTGCGGGGCGCCATGTCGATCAGATGCTTGATGTGGACGGTCGAGAGCACCGCCTTGCCGGCGCGATAGCTCGAGCCGTCGGCGCATTCGACGCCGACGCACGTTCCGTTCTCGACGATCAACCGCTCGACCATCTTGTTGGTGAGCGCTGTGCCGCCGTGATCCTCGATCAGCCGGACGAGAATTTCCGTGAGCATGCCCGAGCCGCCCTTGGGGATGCACCAGCTCCAGCGCTGCCGCCCCCAGGCGAGCGAATAGGCGTTGCGCCCGGTCATCGGCCATTCCGGTGGCGTCACGGTCTGGAACGCCATCCACAGCATGAAGCAGCGCGAGTGATCGTCCTCGAAATTGTCGCGGATGATCTCCCAGGCCGACCGCGCCTGGCGGCGCAGCCACTTCTTGCCGTCGGGATGCTCGTTCAGCCGGTCGTTGATCGGCTTGCCGAAGCCGATCGGCGTGTAGGAGGCGGCATCGAACAGCGGCTTGATCGCGTCGTACTCGTTGTACATGCGCCGGTAGGCGTCGGCGTCCTTCTTCGAGAACTTGGCGAACTGCGCGACGGTGCGCTCGATGTCGTGATACTGCGTCAGCCACGAGCCATCGAGGAACGGCGCGTGGCAGACGATCTCCGGGTGGATGTATTCCAGCCCGTAGTCGGCGAGGCCCAGCTCGTCGTTCCGCATCATCGGTGAGTCCTGCAGGATCACGTGTGCGGTGCCGCAGGAGTCGTGGCGGAAGCCCGGCAGCGTCAGCTCCTCGGTGACGACGTTGCCGCCGAGGATCGAGCGGCCCTCCAGCACGAGGCAGCGGTAGCCGGCTTTCGCAAGGTAGGCGGCGGCGACGAGGCTGTTGTGGCCCGCGCCTGCGACGACGATGTCGAAACGATCTGGCATTCTGGTTCATTCCCATAAATCGTCATGGCCGGGCAACCGGCCCGGCCGTGCGAGCTGATATCGGTGGTGCAGCGGCATCCCTCCCCGCGAGGGGAGGGTCCGCGCGCAGCGCGGGGGTGGGGAGAACTCTCGTGTGGCGCCTTCTCCCCACCCGACCGCTTCGCGGCCACCCTCCCCTCGCGGGGAGGGATGGCACCGCCGATGCCGCGATTGATTCGGCAACTTCAAATCCTCTTGTCCGGCACGTTGGCGGCCTTGTAGTTGCGCGCCTGGGCATCGCGGCCGAGCCGGGCGATGCGGTTCATGTCGACGCCGACGAGCTTGCCGCCCCGCTTCACCACCTTGCCGGCGATCAGCACGGTGTCGACGTTCTGCGCGGTCATGCTGGTGACCACCGCGCCGACCGCGTTGTTGATCGGCAGGGTGTTGAGCAGATCGGTGCGGAGCAGGATGATGTCGGCCTCCTTGCCGGGCGTCAGCGTGCCGATCTTCTTGTCGAGGCCGTTGGCGCGCGCGCCTTCGACGGTGGCGAACTCGAGCACCTCGCGCGCGGTCAGGAACTTGCCGGCGTCCTTCTGGCCGGCGAGGCGCCGCGCCCAGACCTCGTTCTTCTGCAGCGAGAAGATCGTGCGCATCTGGGTGAAGAAGTCGTTCGGCACCGAGGTTTCGACGTCGACGCTGAGGCTCGGCCGGATGCCGAGATCGATCGCCTTCTGGGTCGGCGGATTGCCGTGGCCCATCAGGGTCTCGACATAGCCCGCGATCGAGACGGTGCCGCCGGTGTCCTTGATCAGCTTCCACTCGGTGTCGTTCAGCGTGCAGCAATGGATATAAGTCGTGTCGTCCTTGAGCCCGTTGAGCGCGTTGACCTTCTCGATGAATGCGCTGCGGCCGAACTCGCCGACGCCGACGTGGATGCTGATGCGCGCGCCGACGTCGCGCGCCGCCTTGAACTGCGAAAGCGCCGCCTCGGGCGTGCCGCCGAGCGCGGCCAGATAGAGCGTGGTGAGCTGGTCGTCGCTGGAGAAATACTGCTTGCGCAGCCGCGCGATGTCGCCGGGGTATTTGGAGGTGGCGATCTCGGTGACCCGGCCGCTTTCGTTCTGCCCCGCGCCATAGGCGAACACCGCGCGCACGCCGGACTCCTGCAGGCCCTTGATGCAGGCGTCGGTGTGCTCCGGCGAATTGCCGATATGCGACCAGTCGAGCACGCAGGTGACGCCGCTGTCGATCGCGCCGAGCGCGCTGATCAGGTCCGCGGCGTAGACATCGTCCGGAACCATCTTGGCGCCGAACGTGCGCTGCACGACGTTGCGGTAGTCCTCGAGCGAGCCGTCGGGCAGCACGTTGCGCAGGAAGCCCTGCCACATGTGCCGGTGGGTGTCGACGAAGCCCGGCATGACGATGCGGTTCTTCGCGTCGATCACCTGCGCATTCGGCGCATTGAGGTTCGGCCCGACCGCGGCGATCTTCTTGCCCTCGATCAGCACGTCGGCCTGCTCGAAGTCGCCGACGGCGCGATCGAGGCTGAGCACGATGCCGCCCCTGATCAGGGTCGGGCGGCCGGCGCGCGCGGGCTTGGCGGCCTGCGCCTGCGCCTCCGTCGCAGTCCCGATCACGCTCGCCGCGATCGCTGGTGCCGCGGCCGCGCCCGCCGCGGTGGTGCAGAGGAACTGCCGGCGCGACAGGCCATCACCTGGCAATGCTTGACGCGGCAGGCAGCACGGGCAACCGGAATCGAACATATGTGTCACGATGACCTCCCCGGTAAGCGTTGTTGTTCGGAACATGCTATTCCTAGGTGACCTCGCGATCTAGCAACGACCTTTGCCCACAATCCCGCCCAGATCGCGTCCCACCTCGACTCGGGCGGTCTCTTCCCTCCCCGCGAGGGGAGGGTCCGCGCCACCAGCGCTTTTACGCGCGTCTTCGACGCGCTATGGCGCGGGGGTGGGGAGAGGCCAGCGTGAGACGGCAGCTTCTCCCCACCCGGCCGCTCCGCGGCCACCCTCCCCTCGCGGGCTACGAGATTCACACATTTCGGAGTCTCCAGCCATGCTTGATGGCGTGGAACTGAGTA
>JAIESI010000092.1 GCA_019746135.1 Xanthobacteraceae bacterium | reverse complement strand
CAGCCTGAAACGATACCCTCGTGTTATCGGAGATCGCGCCGCACCGAATTCCAACCACTTTCCGGACGGCACCTGGTCGCCCCGGATCACCGTCTCATCGTCGGTCACGCCAATGCCTACGATTTGCAGTTTAACTTCGCCCTGATCGCTCCAGAACCATGGTACCGCCTCATAGCGATTCGGCTTTCCGGTTAGACGATTGGCCACGGTTTTGCCCTGGTCGTTGGCGTTCTGCACCGACTCCAATCGTAGCGCGCGGCGGCCGTGTACGCTCGGGAATAAGCAACAATCACCGATCGCGGAGATATTTTCGTCAGACGTAATTAGATATTCGTCGACGATCACACCATCGCCGGTACGCAACCCCGCGTTCTTCGCGATCTCCACGTTCGGCACGACACCGACGCTGATGATCACCATGTCAGCGGCAATCTCCTGGCGGTCAGTGGTTTCCACGGCGGTGACCTTGCCGGCGGTGCCGAGAATGCGGTTGGCGCTTGTGTCGAACCGCAACACAGCGCCGGCATTTTGGTGCCAGCGCGCAAAATACGTGGAAACCGGCGCGGACACGGCTCGAGCCATGGCGCGGTCGGTCATCTCCAGCACTGTGACGTTCTTTCCTTGCGCCGCCGCGACGGCTGCAAATTCTAGCCCAATGAAGCCTGCCCCGATCACAACGATGTTGTGTGCAACAGCAAGCCGCGGTTTCAAGGCGTCGGTTTCGACCAGGGTACGAATATTAACGACGCCATCTTGGTCCACACCTTCGAGCTGCGGCCTCCTGTTCCGCGCGCCAACCGAAAGGACGAGGTGCCCGTATTCGATCTCTTCGCGATTTCCAAGCGTGATGCGGCGTGCGGCGGGTTTGATTGCAGTGACGCGTGTCCCGCCCATAAATTCGATTTGATTGTCACGATAGAAGCTCTCCGGCCGTAGCCATAGCGATTCAAGCGGCATCTTGCCCTGTAGGTAGGCCTTTGACAGGGGTGGCCGTTGATACGGCAGGCCGGGTTCGTCACCTACCAGCACGATCCGACCTTCAAAACCGTTTTGTCGCAATGACATGGCGGTTTGCACGCCGCCGTGCCCTGCACCAGCGATCAAAATCGTTTTTGTAGACATAGCCCCAACCGTCCCATCATGGCTGGTCTTCAGAATGAAGATGACAACCATTCCAGTATATGGCACATGTGTACCATCTTGGGCTGAATGTCCCAAGAATGAGAGCGTGCAAATGTGTGTCCTTAAGAAACGGCAGGGCTATTTGCGGTTTGGAATTGCCGGCATGGGCGTCGGAGCCCTATCCGTTCTTTCCGCGATATCGCAGTCGCAATACAGCTCGCTGGTTGCCGGCGCCGACATCAATGGCGAAGTACGGCGTCGATTCAACGAAGCGTTTCCGCGCTGCCGGGTCTACGACAGTGTCGACGCTCTCTGTGCCGACGAGTCGTTAGATGCAATTTGGATCTCTACGCCGAGTCGTTTGCATGCGGATCACGCGGTGCTCGCCGCCAGCAGGAAGAAGCACGTCATCATATCCAAACCGATGGCGACCACACTGGCGGAAGCCGAACGGATGGTGGAAGCGTGCGAAAGAAACGGCGTGAAGCTCATTGCGGGACACAGTCTCGGTTTCAGCCCGGCTATCATCGAAATGGCCACGCTCGCAAGAAGCGAGAGCGGGATCGGAAAAGTCCGGGTTGCACAGCTCGTCGCATTTACCGATTGGATGCTTTTGCCGCGAACGCCTGAAGAAGTGGACGAAAGGCTCGGGGGCGGGATCATTCACAGGCAGTCCCCGCACCAGATAGACGCGCTGCGCATTCTTTGTGGCGGTAGAGCCGAAAGTGTCCGAGGATACGCCGGCACGTGGATGAAAGAGCGGAAGGCCCCCGGCTTCTTTTCCGCGTTCATTCAATTCGACAATGGGGCGCTCGGAACGGCGAGCCATAACGGCTACGGATATCTTGTAGGATCCGAGATTGTGCCGTGGGGAGCTGATGTTGGCATCGGTGGCAGCGACATACAGCAGCGCGCGTTGACGAGAAGATCACTGCGCGAAGGTACGACGGACGAAGAGGCACTTAAAGATTCGATGAGACTTGGCGGATCTTCGCCTCTGTTCGCACGCCAAACGACCAAGAAGCCGTGGCTGCCACTGCATCTCGGCCTCACGATAGTCAGTTGCGACCGGGGAGACATCCGTCATTCTCCGCATGGAATCTATGTCTATTCCGACGACGGTCGCAGGGAATTGAGTGTCGGCGACGACACATCCTGGTTTGGTCGCAGTGAAATCGAGGAACTTTATCAAGCCGTCGTAAACGGACGCGAACTGTATCGCGACGGCGCGTGGGGAATGGCGACACTTGAAGTGGCGCTTGCAATCCAAAAATCCAGCACATCCCGCACCGAAATAAAGCTTCGCCATCAGACTTCAGTTCGACCCAACGCTTTTTCCGCGACCCAGAACCCCCGGCAGGACGACGGTACCTGCCGCGCCTGCATGGAGAGGGAAGACAATGACGCCTGAGCAAAATGCCGAACTAACCAAGGTAGGCCCAGGAACGCCCATGGGCGCCCTCATGCGCCGGTACTGGCAGCCCATCGCCGCGAGCGCCGACGTGAGCGACCGTGAGCCGACCAAGCTCATCCGAATTTTGGGGGAAGAGCTCGTGCTTTATCGCAACAAGGCGGGAGGTATCGGCCTTATCGGGCCGCGATGCGCACACCGCAATGCCAGCCTGTTGTATTCCGTTCCCGAGGAGAACGGAGTCCGCTGCTGTTATCACGGGTGGTTGTACGACGATAAAGGCGTATGCATCGAGCGTCCGAACGAGCCCAGCGAATTCGCCGGCCAGGTGCGGATTCCGTCCTACCCGGTGCAGGAGCGCGGCGGACTCGTTTTCGCCTATCTGGGACCTGAGCCCGCGCCGGTGCTCCCCAACTGGGACGTTCTTGCTTGGGGTAACGTGACCCGGAAGATTTCGGTCGCGGTTCTTCCGTGCAATTGGCTGCAGTGCATGGAGAATTCCCTAGATCCTGTGCACTTCGAATGGCTTCACCGTTATTGGGGAACGTACGAGCTGTTGCGTCGGAACCCCGACCGGAAGCTAGACGAGTGGGATGCAACGACGGCAAAGCGCGGAAAGCATCACATCAAGTTGGGATTCGAACTGACCGATTACGGCATCATCAAGCGTCGGCTGCTCGAAGGCGAAAAGGAAAGCGACGATCATTGGAGGATGGGGCACCCGATCCTTTTTCCCAATGTCCTGCGGGTGGGGATGTACGATTGGCATGGACTCCATTACCGGGTCCCTATCGATGACGTCACCACGCTCCACATCATGTGCGACCTGGAGCTTCCGAAGCCCAATTGCCTCGCCGAGAAGCAGTCAGTTGTTCCCGTCACGCATTGGCCGCTGTACGACGAGAAGGGCCAGTTGATCCAAACGTTCTCTGGGCCGCACGAACCGTATCATGTCGTTGTGCAGGACCAGGTCGCTTGGATCGCACAGGGAGCTCTTTCGGACCGCACCAACGAAAAGCTGGCTGCAACGGACGTCGGCATCGTTTGGTACCGCAAACTGTTGAAGCAGCAGATGGATATTGTGGCTCGCGGCGGTGAACCGATGAATTTCCATCGGGAACACAAAGACGAATGCATCGTCTTGCCGATCGAGCACGCGCGGTATCCCGGCGACGCTGAAAACGAGACTGGTGGGCCGTTCAAGCACTTCGTCCCGCGCAAGCCCGACTACGAACGCGTTCTAGTTTGACGTGCGGTTCTGCGTGCGGATTGGCGCGTGAACGCGCCGATCCGGCAATTCACATCTCCGGGAGTGTGTTGTGTGGGACGTCAAGCCTGAACACGGAAAGACGATCGAGGGGCAATTGCACGAACTGGCGCGTGCTCATCGCGTGCTCGCCTTGAACGGTCACGTGAACATGACTTTGGGACACATGGCGTGGCGCGATCCGGAAGGGAGAGGCTTCTGGTTGAAGCGCAGCGGGCTGGGCTTCGAGGAAGTCGGCCCAGAAGATTTCATCCTGGTCGATTTTGACGGAAACAAGATCTTCGGTTCAGGTGGGAGGCATGCCGAATGGCCGATTCATTCGGAGATATTCCGTGCGCGGCACGATGTGCATGTTGTCGTCCACAGTCATCCTATTAACGCTGCAATCTTTTCGGCCTGCAACGCGGAGCTCAACGGAGTGTGCCACGAAGGGGTGATGCTTGCCGACAGAGTGGCCTATTACCGCAAAGCTCAAGGGTTGATACGGACGATTGAGCAGGGCCGGGATTTGGCGACCGTGCTGGGCGTCAAATCGACGGTTCTGATGAAAAATCACGGCGTGACGACTTGCGGTCAGACGATCGCTGCGGCCGCGCTTGCGGCGATATTCGTCGAGAAAGCTTGCAACGCGCAGCTGACCGCAGCAGCCAGCCAATTCGGATGGAGCGGCCCTGATGAAATAGATTTGCAGCCCGGTGGGGCGGCTCGGTTGGACCTAAACCAGCAACTCATCGCGGACTTTTGGAGCTACTTCATGCGGCGGCTTGATGCGTACGAAACGGAGCATCCAGCGGCCAAGCCGTTCAATGAAAAAGCGTGAGATGAATCGAAAGACGATTTCAAGACAAAACAAAATATAGGGAGAGGCGCAATGCTGGGTCGCAGAGTGAAATGTTTTCATGTGCTTATGGCTGGTTGGTTTTTTATCTACTTAGGCACTGGACATTTGCGGGCGCAGGAATTGCCGCCATCATCGATCAAGATCGTTGTACCATATCCGGCAGGTGGCGGCACGGATGCGGTTGCGCGGCTGCTCGCCAGCAATCTTGCAACCGCCCTAGGAACCGCGGTGATTGTCGAGAACCGCACCGGAGGTGCGACTATTCCTGGTACAGACTCCGTGGCGAAGGCCGCCGCAGACGGCGGTACATTGCTGCTGGTTACCGATACGTTCGCGATCAATGACGCGTCCGGACAGCGTTTTCCCTACGACGCGAAGAAGGATTTCCAGCCGGTGGTCAAACTAGTGAATGTTCCTTTCATTCTATCAGCCAATGCGGCCAAGACCACGTTCAAGGATCTGCATCAGTTTGTTGAGTCTGCGAAGGCAAGTCCGGGAAAGCTTACGTTCGGGTCGGTAGGGCCCTCGAGTCCTCATGAATTGATCATGACTTACTTTTCCAAACGGCAGGGAATTGATGTCCTAAGCATCCCCTATCGAGGAACGGCGCCAGCTCTTCAAGGCTTGGTGGCTGGAGAAATTGACGTCACTTTCGCTGGCATATCGCAGAGCGAACAATTCGTCCTCGACGGGAGAATCCGACGGCTCGCGGCGACTTCATCTGCGCGCGCGACCGAAGCGCCGGATGTAAGAACCGCTCAGGAACAGGGGTATCCCGAACTAACGCTGGTCACCTGGTTCGGAATCGTCGCACCTGCCAAAGTGTCGGCAGCAATCGTTGAGCGATATTACAGGGAGATCGAGAAAATCATGCATCTTCCAGCAATGAAAAGGCTGGTGACATCGATCGGGGGGGAAGTATCGGTGCTTTCACCTTCGGGATTCGTGAATTTTATCGAGGAGGAAACAGAGCGGTATCGAAACATTATCAAGGAAGCGGATATCAAGCTTCACTGATATCGCACATTCGCCACTCGGTTGGAAGGTCATCGGCCGCAGCATCTGGACAACGACCGGCAATTTCCTGGCTCCCGAGGCCGGTGCTGATGCAGACAGGAGCGAGCCGATGCTGACAGCGGCTGAGAACGAACTGTTGTCAGGTTGAAGGCAACGCCCCGATGGGCCGCTTATGCGCAAGCACTGGGTTCCGGCCGTCCTCTCCGAGCACTTTGCAGAGCCGGATGTGCGCCGGTCCGCGTCCCAGCGATTTCCAAAAAACTCGAGAGCAGGGATTCGCTATGGTCGAAGGCACCCTGGTGCCTGGCGACCACCGTGCCTCTCTTGTGTGGCCTCTATTCGAAGGAAACGCTGTCTTCCCGGTCAGTCTCGAACACCCCGACTGGCCAGAGCGATGCGATAGCTTATTTCTTCCGACGCCGTCGCCGCGCAGGTCCTTGTTGCTCCAAACTTGTGAGAGCGGCGAGAAATTCGTTTCTGCTGATCCCAAGTCTGGCGGTCAGTATGTTGTCGAAAGCTTGCGCTCGGGGAACGATGGCGTTGTACGCAGAGCGGCCGGCTGCAGTTAGCGACAGTTCTTCGGCACGCCGATCCCTGGCCTCTCGTCTCGTCAGCCATCTGCGGGTATCGAGCGCCTGAACGGCGCGGCTGACCTTGGTTTTGTGAAGCCAAACATGCTCGCCGATTTGTGTGGCGGTCATTGTCGACTTTTGACCTAGCGCGGCAAGCACACGCCATTCCGGAACGGTGAGGTCGAATTGCGGGTCGTAGATCTCGCGAAACTCCCTCGAAATGAGCTCCGCGACGCGGCTCAAGCGGTACGGAAGGAAGGTTTCAAGCTCTAAAATCGGCATGTTGTTAGTTACAAAATTGACAGTTACATAGTCAACAAACTTTTTATTTCGGGACTTTTCGATGAACGTTCAGCCTTCGGCCAGCTCGCTAAAACCTGCCGCGCAAACAGCGATCCAGGCCAGATACATGTCCGGTTTCGGCAATGGATTTGAGACAGAAGCCGTAGTCGGAGCATTGCCACTTGGCCGAAATTCACCGCAGAGGTGCGCTTAGCCGGCAGCCTCAATCCGTAGCTTCTCCATCTGGATGTTGATCTGCGCAAATAACTCCGGATTGCTAAGTATCGGGCCAATCGGCTCATTCGCCCATGCAATTGCCGCCGCATGCTTTTTGATCGCGGTAATGTCCGCGGCGAGAACAGCGTCCATAATTGCTATGCACGGCTGCGGCCCCATCGCGGCGGCGGTCTCCATGCGCGCAATGTTCCGCCCCATGCATTGATGAGCACCGTAACCAAATGACAGATGATCCACCGAATTGTCTCGATAAAGGTCGAGATCGTAGGGGTTCTCGAAATGCCGCTCGTCGTGATTGGCGGAAGTCATCACGATTAGAAGTTTCGCGCCTTGCGGAATCTCGACCTCCCCGATCCGGGTCGGTTTCGTCACCAAGCGTCGCCAAGCAATAATGGAACCGGCCCTTCGGAGGCACTCTTCGACGGCGTTAGCAATGAGATCCGGATTCTCGCAGATTTCCACCCATACGCTTCGATTGGAAAGTAGCAGCCGAAACGCATTGGTAGTCGCTTTCGATGTCGTCTCGTGTGCCGCGACCAAGATCGCCAGCATCATCGAGCGGAGGTATGAAAGCGGGACGATGTCCGGGTGCTCGAAATGCTGACGAATCGAGAAGTACATCCATCCCTCGCCGTCTGGCTCGGCCATCATCTTGTCGAGAATTCGGTTGGCGACCTGCCAAAAGCGGCCGACGGCATCCGCGACTTTCAACTGCTCGTCATGCGAAGGACGGCCCCACGTATTGACGGTGTGAGCAACACCGAATTGCTTCATCTCTTCGATGCCGTCCTTTTCGACTCCGAGGAAGTGTAGTGCGACCGTAAGCGGAATCTCCCAGAACATTTCAGCAACGAGATCTGCTTTGCCTTTGGTGACAAAGCGATCCATGTATTCTCGCGTGAGGCGCCGAACTGCTGGTTCGTGCGAAGCAATGGCTTCAGGCAAAAAGGATTCCAAAAGAAGGCGACGCCGCTCCATATGGGCAGGCTCGTCTTCGTTCACCATCGTGCGGTCCATGGCATAGCCGTACCGCTTCAAGATCGGTTCAGCTTCGGGCGGCGCGGGAGTTATCTTCTCCAGCGCAATCGACGGCGAAAACAGAATGTTGTCTCGAAAAACCGCTTTAACATCCTCGTAACGCGTCACAACCCAATATCCGAGTTTCGGACTGTAGAAGACCGGTTCCCGATCGACCGACCATCGCAACGCCTCTACGGGATCGACCTGATACTCCCCGTCGAACGGATCAAAAGCCGCGGCATGGTGGGAAACCGGACATCCGGTTGGCGACACAAGGCCTGTCGCTCCATGGTCGACTGGGCAGCCACCTGGGGACGCAGACTTGACGCTTTCACCGATCTTACCCGCGGACGACTGGGAGGAGTCGATATGGGACATGAGCTTCTCCGGAAGGTCGATGCGAAGCTAATCTGCCAACGCGGCCAGGACTTTTGCGCGAGATTCGCCAAATCCAATCGTTGCGAAGCCTTCGCGTTTCGCTTTGGCGCGAAAGATGATCTCATCACCATCTTCGACGAAGCGGCGCTGCTCTCCCGACGGAAGCGCAATCGGTTCAGCTCCACCTCGCGTCAGTTCGAGAATGCTGCCGTAGCTATCAGGTGTAGGCCCCGAGATCGTACCCGTGCCAAGCAAGTCGCCCGAGCGCAGATTGCATCCATTGCTGGTATGGTGCGCGATCATCTGAGCGACCGTCCAATACATATGCTTTGTGTTGGACATCGAGATTTGCATTGCAGGCTGTCCGGCGGAGCGCATCTTCTCGCTACGGATCGCGACCTCAAGCGATATGTTGAAAGCGCCGCGGCCTTGGTCTGTCCTGTCGTCCAGATATGAGAGTGGCGGCGCATCGCCCGCCGGGCGTCCAGGGACGGCGATCCGGTAAGGCTCGATAGCTTCCTGCGTAATCACCCAGGGGGAGATCGTGCTCGCGAAGTTCTTCGCCAAGAATGGACCGAGTGGCTGATACTCCCAGGCCTGAATGTCGCGTGCGGACCAATCGTTCAGGAGGCAGTAGCCGGAAATGTGATCAGGGGCGTCGCCAATCTTGATCGAACTGCCAAGTGGGTTGCCAGCGCCAACCCAAACGCCCAATTCCAATTCATAGTCCAATCGTCTACTGGGCCCGAACGCGGGCTCATTCGCGTCCGGTGGCTTTGTCTGCCCCGACGGCCGAACAACGTCGGTACCGCTTATACAAATCGAAGATGAGCGACCGTGATAGCCGATCGGAAGATACTTGTAGTTTGGAAGCAAAGGATTGTCAGGACGAAACTGCTTGCCAACATTTCGCGCGTGATTGATGCCAACATAGAAGTCTGTGTAATCACCGATACGGGCCGGCAAATGCATCGTGCAGTCCGCGGCCTGAAGCAGACACTCGCTCACGGAGGCTTGGTCACGGCAACCCTCCGCAAGTAACTCCGACAACCGCTTGCGTAGCGCCAACCGGACCGCACTCTTGGCCCCGAGAAACTCGTTTAGGGTTGATGCGCTCGCGAGTTCAGCTCCCCGCAACGCATCACCGGCAAGGAGACCGGTCCTTACGAGAGCATGGAGGTCAACGATCGAGCTCCCGATGGCGACACCACCGCGCGGCGCATGACCGGCCGCGGAGAAGACCCCAATTGGAAGATTCTGAACCGGAAAATCAGAGCCTTCATTTGCGGAGGTAACCCAACTCTTCCGCTTAACGTCGTGCGTTTCATCAATCACGTGTATCACCTTGATCAGGGCTTCGTCGGATCAAATTTCTTGCGCAGCTTTTTTCCGTACATCGCGTAGTCTCGCTGAAGCGATGGGTGCTCCGCGGCAAACTTTGTGACGTATTGAGGGAAGCGCGTCTCAAACATGAAAGCGAGCGTGCCCTGAAGCTTGTGAGGTTTAAGCTCCGCGTTGCTGGCTTTTTCAAACGCGTCAACGTCCGGGCCGTGAGGCAACATCGTGTTGTGCAATGAGATGCTGCCCGGCACGAAGCCACCACCAGTCTTCGCATCATAGATGCCGTAGATCAGGCCCATGAACTCGCTCATGACGTTCATGTGGTACCAAGGCGGGCGGAAAGTATCTTCGGCAACGAGCCAGCGGTCGGGGAAGATTACGAAATCAACGTTCGCCGTACCTGGCGTCTCCGACGGCGCCGTCAGCACAGTGAAGATCGACGGGTCTGCATGATCGAACAGGACCGGCGCGACGGGCGAGAACTTCCGTAGGTCATACTTGTAAGGCGCGTAATTGCCGTGCCACGCGACGACATCGAGGGGTGAATACTCGATGTTTGCGCTCCAGATATTGCCACCCCACTTAACGAAAAGCTTTGAAGGCGCTTCGCGATCTTCGTAGGCGGCAACCGGTGTCAGAAAGTCACGAGGGTTTGCCAAACAATTTGCGCCGATAGGCCCTCGCTCAGGAAGCGAGAAAGCGCCACCATAGTTCTCGCAGATGTAACCGCGGGCGGCGCCTGACTTGAGCTCGACACGAATTTTCACGCCGCGTGGAATAACGGCGATCTCGCCAGGCTCGATCTCGATGACGCCAAACTCGGTGCAGATCCTTAGGTCACCTGTTTGGGGGACTAACAGCATCTCTCCGTCTGCGTTGTAGAAGTACTCGTCCTCCATCGACTTCGTGATGAGGTATACGTGCGCTCCCATGCCGCTCTGGCCGCCAGCGTCGCCTGCCGTGGTGATCGTTCGAAGCCCTTCGATAAATGAGACCTTTTCTGCCGACTGTGGAATTGGATCCCATCGCAGCGGCGCGAGAGGCATTTCCACCTCCCGTGCAGGCGCTGTGCGCCAGTGACCCTGATCGACCTTCTGGAATTGGGCCCAGTGAGCGACGGTCGGTCGGATCCGGTAGAGCCAAGAGCGCTCATTCGTGGCGCGCGGTGCAGTAAAAGGCGAGCCGGAGAGCTGCTCGGCGTACAACCCATACTGCAAGCCGGGACCTGTGAGGTCACCCTACAATGAAATGCCGCAGCAGTACGCTGATGCTTGTCGCGAATGCGGACATCGGTGGGCTTCGCTCTGCAAGGATTGATCAAAAAAAGAAAGGGAGGGGAATATGGCTAGATTCACTGGTGCCATGGCGGCAATTGCGGCAATTGGAATCTGTTCCACGGCAACTGCACAAGATGCGCGCATCGGTATGCTGTTGCCGATGTCAGGCGGTCCATTCGTGCAGGTGGGGGCCGACGTTTCGGATGGATTCGATCTCGCGATTCAGGAATACAACGACTCTTCCGCGCAAAAGGTGAGGGTCTTCCGTGAAGACACCACACACAAACCTGACGTCGCGCAGGCCAAGGCGAAGAAGCTGCTATTTGAGGATAAGGCTGACTTTCTTGTTGGCCCGATCGCGGCCACAGAACTCACCGCGCTTGTGACATTCGCTGGCCAGACAAAAACTCCACTTATCATTCCGAATTCCGGCGATAACTCAGTTACGGGCGCGCGCTGCACGGAATGGGTGCTGCGAACTTCGTTCTCGAACGATCAGATCGTTCGGAACATGGGTCCGTGGATGCTGAAGCAAAAGTACAAGCGCGTATCAATCATCGCGTTCGACTATTCTGCCGGGCGTGAAATCATGGAGGGGTTCAAGAAGCCCTTCACTGCGAACGGCGGCGAAATTGTCAGCGAACAATATCCGCCATTTGGTCCGATCAGCGATTTTGGGCCATATCTTACCAAGATAAAGGAAGAAAAGCCGGACGCGGTATTCGCCTTTTTCCCGGGCTCGCCGGGAGTCGCTTTCGTCAAGCAGTATTCCGACTACGGCTTAAAGGTCTCCATTCCGCTTACCGTTGGCGGGTGGGTAATTTCACCGCAAAACCTGCCTGCGGAAGGTGATGCAGCCGCGGGAATCGTGGGAATTCTCAACTACGTTCCTTTGATCGACAATCCTGTCAATCGTGTATTCAGACAGAAGTTCGAGACCAAGTATGGACGAAGCGTGTCGGAATACTCCGCTCAGGGCTACGATACTGGAAAGCTAGTCGTAGCCGCCCTCAAGTCGGTCGGTGGAAAGATCACCGATAAGAAGGCCTTCGTGAATGCGATTCATTCCGCGAAGATCGAGGGAACCCGCGGTAGTATCAAGATCGATCCTAAGACGAACAACATCATCCAGGACATCTACGTCTTCAAAGCTGAAAAGGTCGACGGAAAGATGCAGCTTTCGATCATCGAACGTTTCGCGGATGTCCAAGATCCGCCAAACGGCTGCAAGTTCTAGTTTCGAGGACGGATGACTAACGCGCCATCCGTCCATCGACCTCATTGACGCACGTCGAAGATGCTTGCCCAATTGTTGAACGGCCTCCAGTACTCGATGCTGCTCTTCATGCTTGCGGTCGGGCTGTCGGTGGTCTTCGGGTTGATGAATTTCGTCAACCTCGCCCATGGCACGATCTACATGATCGCGGCGTTCTGCGGGCTTTCGGCGGCACGTTCGACCGGATCTTTCTTGTTCGCGCTGGTGGTCGGACCTGCAGTGGCGGCGGCGTTGGGGGCCATTTTCTACGCTACCCTTCTGAAGCGTCTGCAAGGACAAAGCCCGATGAAGCAGGTGCTCGTGACGTTCGGTCTTATATTTATCGGTCTCGACATCGTGCGGATGCTCTGGGGCGACACCCCACAAAGCCTGCCCGTGCCCCCGGTACTTGAGGGCAGCCTCGAAATCCTCGGGCACGTGTACCCGGTCTACCGCATGTTCATCATAGTGGTTGGCATTGCGGTCTTCGTTTCCCTTTGGCTCCTTATCGAAAGCACGCGCCTAGGCGCGGTTGTACGTGCGGGCGTCGATGACAAGGACATGACCGCGGCGCTTGGTATCAATGTCGATTTGGCCTTCTTTGTTGTCTTCTGTCTCGGGTGTGCATTGGCCGGACTAGCGGGCGTAGTGGCCGCGCCACTTCTCCAAATTTATCCGGGAATGGACATGGCAATAATCATTCCGACCTTAATCGTAGTGGTCATCGGCGGTCCGGGCAGATTGTTTGGTGCGTTCGGAGGTTCATTGCTGGTCGGAATGTCTGAGACGTTGGGGGCGGTTTTCTATCCGGCGTTCGCGAGCTTCGTGATCTATCTAATCCTAGCGCTGGTTCTCTTGGTGCGGCCGCGTGGGCTGTTCTCCGTACGGGGGCACTAATGCTTAGGGCCACCCATCTAAGAGACTTGGTCGCTTTGGTGTTGTTCATTTCCGCGCTCGCGACATGCTGGTATGGGGGATATTCAGCACAAGATTTACTCGCTGAAATCGCAATACTGGCGCTCTTTGCAATGAGTCTGGATTTCATCGTCGGATTTGCCGGACTCGTCTCGCTCGGCCACGCACTGTTCTACGGTCTTTCCGCGTACACCGTCGGCGCCTTGACGGTACATCTTGAGCTTCTTCCGTCCGTTGCGATTCTTGGCGGGATAGTTGTGGCCGGCCTTTCTGCTGCCGCCGCAGGTGCGCTCGTCGTGCGGTTGAGCGGTATTTTCTTCATCATGATTACGCTCGCGTTCGGACAAATGGCGTGGGCCTATTTCCTCCGTTCCCCGACTTTTGGCGGATACTCTGGAATGGCAGGAATCCCTCATGTGGACTTGTCGGCCGTCGGATTGTCATTGCTCGATCCCCGCCATATCGCCTTTTGCGCGACGGTCGTCTGTGCTGCTTTTTACGTTTTCCTGGCTCGCCTGAGCGACTCTGCATTCGGCGCGGCGCTGGTTGCGGTTCATCAAAATGAAATGAGAGCTAGAGCACTCGGCCTTCCGGTTGGTCTCTACAAATTTGCAGCGTTTGTTACAGCAGGCGCCATTGCGGGCGTCGCTGGAGCGTTGACCGCGCAGCGGGCGCAGTTCGTCTCGCCGGATTTGTTAGTGTGGACGACCTCGGGCGAGGCTCTGATCATGGTGATCGTCGGTGGTGTAGGCACGCTTGTCGGTCCCGTGATCGGCGCGATTCTCTGGGTCCTGATGCGTCATTCCCTTTCAGGGCTGACATCGTATTGGATGCTATTCATGGGCATCGCTTTCGTGGCGGCGGTCCTATTCGCTAGCGACGGAGTCTATGGCTTCCTCAAGCGCCTTATCGGGCCACGCAGTGCTTGAAGCGCGCCACCTGCACAAGTCGTTTGGAGCTCTTGAAGTCACGCGGGACGTGTCACTTTCCGTGGGACAGGGAGAGCGCTGGGGTATCGTCGGTCCCAACGGTTCTGGCAAGACGACATTGTTCAACCTGTTGAGCGGCGAACTAACGCTCGGCCGAGGACAAATTCTTATCGGTGGCGAGGATGTGACGAGCGCGAGGCCCGACCAGCGGGCCCGCTTGGGACTGACGCGCAGCTTCCAGCAGAACAACTTGTTCAACGATTTGTCGGTCGCGGAGAATCTGGCGATCGCAATTTCTATTCGCAGACGGCTCGGAACGAATTTCTGGCGTCGGTTCCGCAATACTCCGCGGCTTACCGAAGAAGCTGAAGAACTCGCCGGCCGCATGGGTCTTTCCTCGGTGCTCACCCAGCTCGCGGGCTCTCTTCCTTACGGTACGCAACGTCAGCTGGAACTGGCGCTCGCGATTGCGAGCCGCCCCAAGGTCCTTCTGTTGGACGAGCCGACCGCAGGCATGAGCCCCGATGAAACGAAGGCCATGACATCCCTGATTATGGGGCTACCAACCGACACCACCATTCTGATCATCGAACACGATATGAGCGTGCTGTTTGAGATCGTCGAACGGATCGTGGTTCTGGACTACGGAAGCGTTCTGGCAGAGGGCACGCCGCACGAGATACGCAACTCCGAGGCCGTACGCCGTCGGTATTTCGGAGAAAGCTGATGGATTCCACACCGATACTACAAGTGGACGGACTCAGTCTTCGCTATGGCGGAGTTCATGCGGTGCAAGGCGTGAAGTTCGCCGTACGTAGAGGCACCTGCTTCGCCATATTGGGCCGAAACGGTGCCGGCAAGACGACGACGTTGCGTGCTCTGATGGCGTTAGGTCCCAAACCTGAGGGAGAAATCCAGTTCGACGGTAGGCCGACCGTCGGGTGGAAGTCCTATGAAATCGCGCGGGCTGGGGTGGCATTCGTGCCGGAAACTCGCGGAATCTTTCCATCGCTCACGGTTCGGGAAAACCTCGTGTTGGCATCAAGGCCTGGCAACATCGCGGCCGATGAGCGTTGGACCCTGGACCGCGCATTCGACCTATTTCCGCGCTTGCGGGAGCGATTGGATAACGGGGGCGGGCAATTGTCGGGCGGCGAACAGCAAATGCTTTCTATCGCGCGCGCCCTCCTGACCAACCCGAAGCTCCTGCTTTTGGACGAACCGACAGAGGGACTGGCGCCAGTTGTCGTCCAGCAGCTTCGCGACGCGCTTGCGCGTGTCAAGCAGACAGGACTGACGATCGTGTTGGTCGAACAAAATCTGCAGGTGGCCCTGTCTCTGGCTGATGAGATGATCGTACTCGGCAAAGGTCTCGTACGATGGGGAGGGCATAGAGATGAGTTCGAGAGCGCAACCGACGTCCGCGATACGTGGCTGTCAATCTAAAAAGAAAGTAGAGCCATGAGCTGTGTCATCGTTGATCAAAGCGCGTATCCGGTCCTCGTACCGGAAAAAGTCCGGATGGCGGCGGATAAGATTATCCCGCGGCCGCGGCAGATTGATTTCGATGATTTCCTTAATATGGCCTGGGCCTTTGCCAAGTACGATCACGCGATCCGCGAGTACGACGGCCTCGTCGATCTGATGCGTAACGAACAGAGAAGTCTTTCGGGTGGCAGTCCAAATCCGCAACAATTCAGTCTGCATCGTTTCGCGGCTCTGAGCGTCAAGGGCAGCGAAGGGCTCATCTAGCAACAAGATATCGGGGTCTACCGCGAGTGCGCGGGCGAGGTTGACCCGTTGCTGCATGCCGCCGGATAACTCGTGAGGGTAGTTATTCTCGCGGTGGGTAAGGCCGACAAGCTCAAGTACTTCCTTTGCCCGGCGATTGGCATCCCCCCGCGGCATGCCCCAGAGGTCAAGCCCATACCGAACATTCTCCAGCGCGGTTCGCCACGGCAGCAGATTCGGCGCCTGAAACACAACAGCACGATTCCTGTCCTCCCCTGCCACAGACTTCCCGTCGACAAGGATGACGCCTGCGGCCGGGCTGAGGAGGCCGGCGATGACGTTCAGGATGCTGGATTTCCCACAGCCGCTCGGTCCGACGACGCAGATGAATTCCTGCGCCATAACCGAAAAGTCAACTCCCTCGACAGCGACATCGGCGTGTTCGGACTCTCGCCGATTATAGGCGATAGTTAGACCGCGCACCTCCAGCTTCGTCCTGGTCTCGCGGCGATCGGCCAAAGCTTCATCCGGCACGGCGGGGATCTCCTGACGCAGACGAGAGAGGCTCACGTTCTTGGCTTGGTTCCAGGAAACTTATAGGCTTCATCAAGATAACCGGCTTGATCCAGCGCGTTCATGAAGCTTTGGTCGAGGTAGCGGTCCGCTTTCTCGGTTTTCCACGAGGGATCGCTTTCGGCGAGCATGTCCATGACGCCCTGGGCCTGTTGTACGGTGATCCTCGGTTTCCGCGAGTGCGCATCCGTCTTGAAATAGCTCCAGCCGAGCGTGAGTTGTTCATCGTTCGCAGGGAGCTTCATGTATTTGGAGAAGATCTGCTTGGTTTCCTCCTCCGGTCCGGCCGCGAGATAGGCGTTGCCCTTAACGATGGCGCGGAGCAGCGCATCGACGAGCTTCGGATTCTTTTGGATAGTGGCGCTCTGGAAGCCGATGCCGCCGAGGCAATTCGGATATTCCTTGCCCTGCAGATCGAGTAGGACATTAAGCCCGCTCTGAAGCACAAGCGATTTGAGCGAACCCACTTGGACAGCCCCGGCCACCACGCCCTTTGACAGGGCCGAGAACCGCTCCGGCGTGCTGCCCACCTGTACGTAGGTGATCTTGTCCGGATCAATGCCGAGCCTGCGCAGCGCAAAGCGCACAGACATGTGGCCTGTATCGCCGATCCGGTTCACGGCGATGGCCTTGCCGGCCAGCATTTTCGGGTCGGTAATGTCCTTGCCGCTGGCCAGCAGGTAGAGATTGTTCTCGTAGAGGTTGGCCACAACGCGGTTTTCGTAGCCCTTCCGATTGGCTTCGAAGATTTCGGCGCAACCAGTCCCGATGACGTCCACATCACCGGAGCTCAGTGCTTGCAAGCCCACCGTGGTCCGGATGTACAGCAGCTCAGCGTCGAGCCCTTGTTCTTCGAAAAAGCCCTTGTCCTTGGCAATCCAGAAGCTGCCAAATCCGCCCGACATCGTGGCATAGCCGAGCTTTACTTTGGATTTGGTGGCCTGCGCCTCCGCGGTCGCAGTCATCCCGAGACCGCTCGCCAAGACCACGACCAGAATCAGCAGCCGCGGGATCGAGCAGTTGGTCGTCGTTCTGTCGTTCATATCTCCCTCCCGTTCAATGCCTATTGTTTGTTACACGACAACGCAGCCGCCCAATTCGATCTCGCACTTCCGGCTCAATGTTGAATCTCTGGACGCCACGTCTCGAGCTTTTTCTCGACGTGGCGAAGCAGTTCCGCCACGAGGAGACCGATTGTTCCGACCAAGATGAAGCTGCAGAACACCAAGTCGATGTTGAAACTGTTGGCCGCGACGCCCATTGAATACCCGAGACCTTTGTTGGCGACGACCATCTCGCCGAAGATCACTGCCGTCAGCGCATGACCAAGTCCAACGCGAATGCCGGCAACCACATGTGGCACTGAACTTGGCAATACCAGGGTCCGCACGATCTGCAGTATCGAGGCGTGGAACGAGCGGGCGACGTTGAGAAGTCCGCGATCGAGGGTTCTCACTCCGACTGTGGTCGCGATGGCTATCGGGAAAATGGCGCTGACGAATACGAGCGCGACCTTCGATTCGATTCCGATACCGAACCAGATCACGAACAGCGGGAACAGAGCCGGCCGAGGAGAGGTGTAGGCAAAATTGAAGATCGGATCGATGAGGTACTCGAACGGCCGGAACCATCCCATCAGTAGGCCCAGCAGAATGCCGGCAACAGCAGCGCCGGCAAACCCGGCCGCGAATGTGCGCGCCGTGATCTCCAGGTCCTCCAACCCGGTCCCTTGAACGAAGTAGTCGATCCCAGCGACGAGCACGCGCGATGGGGAGCTAGAGAATTTTGGATCGAGTAGGCCGACCGTCACGAAGAACTGCCAAGCGACGATCAGGCAGATCACACCCAGCGTCCCGAGAATAGCGCGCTGGTGATGGTGAAACGTTGTGCCTAAGCGCGATCCGCCGCCGCGGCTGAATTTGATCGTCGACGAACTTACGGCTTCGGCCATGGCGCTCACAACTCGACGCTGTCTTTCGAGGGCGCGTGGGTGTGCCCCTTAGCATCGCCTCAAAAAAGACTTGACGAACCAGTTACAGAATTGAATTCTATCTAGCAGAATTATCGAGTCAACCCGCAACGGTGGCATTCCTTGGTCCCATGAAGCCGCAGGGTCAGAAGAGGCGGACGAAGCCCGCAAAAGAGAGCGCGCCGATCTATCCGATCGAATCAGTCGATTCCGCCTTGCGGATTCTCCGCCTGCTTTGCCAGGTCAAGGAGCTGCGGGTGTCGGATGTTGCCGAGCAGCTTGGCGTCGCCCAGTCGACGGCGCACCGCCTACTTTCCATGCTGGTGCATCAGGGTTTTGCGCGCCAGGACGAGCGCCGCAGCGGGTATCGGCCAGGCCCGCAGATCCTGGAGATGGGATTTGCGGCGATCCGGGATATGGAAGTCCGCCAATACGCCCGTCCGATCCTTGAGGAGGCGCGGGCCAAGATCAACGAGACTGTACATCTCGCGGTGCCTTACGGGCAGCACATCTTCTATGTCGAAGGACTGGAGAGCCGGCATCAACTCCGTGTCGGCCTGCGGGTTGGTGAGTTTCTGCCGGCCAACTGTGTCGGCCTTGGCAAGGCACTGCTGGCCGCGCTGCCCAAGCAAGAGCTTTATCGGCTGTTTCCGTCGCAGGAATTGCCGACCCTGACGCCGAACTCGATCGGCTCGCGTGACGCGTTGGAGCGTCAGCTGGAGGAGATCAGAGAACTCGGCTACGCACGCAGTCAGTCGGAAAGCGACGAAGGCGTTGGCTCGATCGCCGTCGCGGTTTTGGACAAGCAGCGTATTGCACGCGCAGCAATCAGCGTCAGCGCGCCGCTCGTTCGGTTCAATCCGGAGCGCGACGCTCTGTGGATCGACGCGATCCAGGACGCCGCCAGCAAATTGCAGGCTCGACTTTGGGGTGACTTCGAAGTGCTGGGTCGGCCAACGTCGAAGCTATCCAATCATGTCGATTAAACCATAGCAGAAAGTGAAATGGCATGTTGACGAGTGGTGACTTGCGCGGCCTTTACGCGATCATCCCGACTCCGGCTCGCCCGGGTGCGGATGCTTTGACCGCCTCCAACACCGTGGACCTGGATGAAACCGAGCGGTTGCTCAACAACCTCCTGCGCGACGGATCCAGGGGGCTTATCGTCCTGGGCACCACCGGCGAATGTGCGACGCTGTCGAATGCCGATTACGAAGCCTTTGTCGATTGCGTCTGCAGTGTTGTTGGGCGCCGGGTGCCGTTGTTCGTCGGCGCCACCGCGCTGAGCGCTCACGAGGCCTATCGCCGCCTGACCTTCGCGCGCGATCGCGGCGCCGATGGCTCGCTCCTCGGCATGCCGATGTGGCAACCGGTCACCACAGAGATGGCGCTGCAGTACTATGCCGAGGTCTCGGCGGCGCTGCCGGCGTTCGCCATCATGGTCTACGCCAATGCGCGCGCTTTCCGTTATGGCTTCCCGCTCGAATTCTGGGCTGAACTGATCAAGGTTGCCCCGACCGCAATCTCCGCCAAGTATGCACGCTCCGAAGGACTGGCGAAGCTGATCGAAGCGACCAAGCGGCGGATCAATTTCATGCCGATCGATATGTCGGTGGCGGAATTCCACGGCATTTCCCCCGAAACGACGACCGCATGTTGGGCCACCGCCGCGGCCATGGGCCCGGAGCCAGCTGTTGCCGCCATCGACGCCGCGCTGAGGCACGATGAAACGCGGCTGAAGGCGATCGACGCCGATATCGCCTGGGCGAATGAGCCGATTATGGGCCTGCTCGCCAAGCCGGACGTCTTTGCGTCCTACAACATCCAGGTCGAAAAGATCCGGATTGAGGCCGCGGGCTACTGCCGCCCCGGTCCCATCCGGCCGCCGTACAACGTGATACCGCAACCCTACGCCGAGGCCGCGCGCGAGTGTGGCAAGCGCTGGGCCACGCTACGGCGGCGCATGGCGGCGGGCGAAACACCGGCGGCCGCGGTCGGCTGATCGCGACACGTCAGCAACTAAAATCAGGAGTGCCGCGTGTCCACCAGCCACCTTGTCATCGATCCTGCCATCCGTTGCGAGATCGAAGCCCTCATCGTCGAGCATTCTTGGATGCTCGATAACCACAAGTCGGATGGGCTCGGTGAGCTTTACGTCGAGGATGGACGGCTCACCGGCATTGGGCCCGACCGGATCGGGCGCGCCGCGATCGAGGCCTATGGGCGCGACCGCGCCAAGATGGCCGTGCGCAAGGCGCGGCACGTCAACACCAACATCCGCCTCGTCAAGGACGGGCCGAAGCGCATCCGAAGTCTCTGTACGATTACGCTCTTCCGGCACGACGGCGACACCATGGGTACCGCGGACCCGGTCGCGCTTGCCGATGCTGAGGACGTTTTCGTGCACTGCGACGACGGCCGGTGGCGGTTCGAAGAACGGCGCTTGGTCTTGACGTTTGAATCTGCCGCGCACCGAAGCTGAACCATACGACATCATGTTCGAGAAGAGGCTGAGCCATGGCGGATGACATGCACTCTGGAAATGGCGCGGCCGCACTGTTGGCCGGGATGCAGAAGGACTTGGAAAAAGGCTTATTGCCCCTGCGAGTCTTCAACGACCGGGCCATCTACGATCACGAGCTGCGCCATATCTTCGCGCGGAGCTGGGTGTTCATCGGGCACGAAACGGAATTGCCAAATCCCGGCGATTATGCGCTGCGCTACATCGGCGAAGATCCGTTTATCTTCATTCGGGATTCTGCTGGCGTAATCCGTGTGCTGTTCAATGCCTGCCGCCATCGGGGCGTGCAGATTTGCCGCACATCAATGGGTAACGCGAAGGAATTTACCTGTCCCTATCATGGATGGTCGTACAGCAATGACGGCAAACTAACCGGCGTGCCGGCTCGCCGGCAGGGCTATCGCCAGCTCAACCTGGAAGAGTGGAGCCTCTACTCCGCGCCGCACGTGAAGAACTATCACGGGCTGATCTTTGCGAACCTCGATCCTAACGCCGTGTCGTTTGAGCAGCACATCGGCCGGTATGCTTGGTATCTCGACACTCAGTTTCTGCTGAGTGACGGGGGTATGGAGGTGATCGGCGAGCCGCACCGTTGGGTGGTTGACGCGAACTGGAAGCAGGGCGCCGAGAATTTTTGCGGAGACAGCTCTCACACCCAGATGGCGCACCGGTCCGCGATGGAAGCCGGCGTTGTCGGAACGGCGGCCGCCGGCGCGCCGGGCAAGTCCGGACTACATGTGCATGATTGCGACGGCCACGCGATCAGCACGCGGCTGGCAGCTCCAGGGTCGACCGTGTTCTGGGAATATCCAGAGGAGGTCACCCGTCACTTCAAGCCGGGACGGCTTAGCGAAGCGCAGTTCGACTTCGCACGCCGTGGTGTCGTCCACGACGGCACCGTGTTTCCGAATTTTTCGTATCTCCATCTCGGGGTGACCGACAGTGCAGAGAAATCGGCTGCCGGCTTTCTCACGATGCGCGTCTGGCAACCGCGAGGGCCGGGCAAGACAGAGATATGGAACTGGTTCCTGGTGCCGAAGGAGGCGCCGGCGGCGTACAAGCAGCGGGCCTACGAGGTCGGCATGAGCAGTTTCAGTCCGTCCGGCAGCTTCGAACAGGACGATGTCGCCATCTGGCCGAGCATCGCCCGCTCCGCGCGGACCGTGTTCGCCGAAATGAACGACATCAAGCTCAACTACCAGATGGGCTTGGATGAGATGAGCGACACGGAGCCGCTGACTGACTGGCCTGGGCCGGGTGTAGCCGAGGCATCTAACGCAGGCGAGGGAGGATTGCGGACGTTCCATCATACGTGGCTGCGCCAGATGACGAAGCGCGGCTGAGCCTGCGAGCACAGTGGAGGACACGAGATGGTGGCAGCAGCGACAGTGGACGAGCGCGTTGAAGCGGATTGTGCCCGCTTCCTCTGGCGGGAGGCCGAATTGCTCGACCGCAGGCAGTTGGATGATTGGCTTGCGTTGATCCATCCGAAGATCGACTACCGCATTCCCGTGCGGACCTCGCGGCTGGCGCAGGACGGCGACGGGTTCAGCGCAGTCGCCTATTTCATGAAAGAGGACTTTGGAACGCTCACGCTGCGCGTGAAGCGGCTCAAATCAGAGTTCGCCTGGGCGGAAAATCCCCCAACACGCACGCGCCGACTGATCGCAAATGTCCGCGTCGGCGAATCTTCCGCAGCAGGCGTATGCGCCGTGACGAGCAACTTCGCCGTCTACTGCTTTCGTGGCGATGATCCGGTGCCCGCCGTGCTGACTGGCGAGCGGCAGGATGTGTTGGCTGCGGACGCGGGGCAGTGGCGGTTGAAGAAACGGCTAGTGCTTCTCGACACCACCGTGCTCGGCATGGAATCGCTCTCGATCTTCTTGTAATTGCGGATTGGACGATGGCCCAACTTCAGCTCAGCTATGCAGGCCACCGCTCCGACCGGGTCGACGATCTCTACTTCGGCGTGGTCAGACCCGAGGCGATCGATCTACACTTCGTCCCGCTTCCGCCGTTCCAGGCATTCAACCGCTTCCTGCGCGGCGAGTTTGATTGCGCCGAGATGTCATTCTCCACCTTCGTGATTAAGAGCGCGCAGAGCAAGCTCAGCGGTGAACCATTGCCATTCGTGGCGATCCCGGCGTTCCCGTCGCGGACCTTTCGCCATGGCGCCATTTATGTGAACCGTGCGTCCGGCATTGTCAGGCCGGAGCTGCTGAAGGGTCGGCGCGTCGGAGTGCCCGAGTACCAGATGACGGCCGCAGTCTGGGCCCGCGCCATGCTGAATCACCAGCATGGTGTCGATCCACAGTCGATTGCGTGGGTGACGGGCGGGCTTGAGAAGCCCGGCCGTAAGCCGCTCATGGAGCTGAGCTATCCCCGCATCGACATTCATCACGAGGAGAACAAGACCCTCAACGACATGCTGGTCACCGGCGAGATCGATGCCCTCATCGCGCCACAGATGCCGCCGGCAATCCGCGCGCAACGGCCGGAGGTGGGCCGCTTGTTCACCGACCTGGCCGCGGTCGAGCAGGCATATTATCGAGAGACCGGCTTGTTCCCGATCATGCATACCGTGGTGATGCGCCGTGAACTTTATGAGCGCCATCCCTGGGCGGCAGTCAGTCTCTATCAAGCCTTCGAGCGCGCCAAGGACAACTGTCTGGCGCGGCTGCGCGTCGAGGAGCCGGTGCCGCTTTCACTGCCTTGGAGCGGTTCGTTGCGAGAGCGGGTTGTCAAGATGATGGGCGAGGACTTCTGGCCTTACGGCATCGAAAAGAATCGCAAGGTGATCGAGGCGTTGTGCCAATACACCTGGGAGCAAGGGTTGGCGCCAGTCAAGGCGGAGGTCGGCGATCTGTTCGCACCAAGCGTCGTCAGTCTTGCCGGCGAGCGGCTGTAGCATGGCTCGTCGGATTGAGATGCTTCGTCTGGGCATGATCGGTCTCGGCGGCGCTGCGATGCAGATGCTGCCGAGCTTGATTGCGCATCCTCGCGTGCGGCTTGCAGCGTGCGCCGAGCTGAACGCACAGGCCCGTGAGCGATTTGCCGCCGATTTCGGTGCTGTCGGCTATGATCAAGTCGAGGCGTTGTGCGCGGATACCGAAATCGACGCCGTATACATCGCGACACCGCATCAATGGCATCGCGAGCACGCCACGATGGCGGCGCAGGCCGGCAAGCACATCATCGTCGAGAAGCCCATGGCGCTGACGCTCGAAGACTGCGACGCCATAATCGAGGCAGCCGAACGCAATGGTGTCCGGCTCGTTGTGGGCCATACCCATAGCTTCGACCCGCCGATCCGGAAGATGCACGAGATCATAAACTCCGGCGAAATCGGGTCGCTCGCCATGATCAACACGCTGAGCTATGGCAACTTTCTCTACCGGCCACGGCGGCCTGAGGAGCTGCGCAGCGAGCTCGGCGGCGGAATTATCTTCAACCAGGTGCCGCATCAAATGGACGTCGTCCGGCTGCTCGGCGGTGGGATGGTGCGCAGCGTGCGGGCTATGGCCTGGATGTTGGATCCGCGCCGGCCGACCGAAGGCAGCCACATGACATTCCTGCAGTTCGAGAGCGGGGCGACCGCTTCCATCGTGTTCAGCGGCTACGACTACTTCGATAGTGACGAATTTCATGGGTGGGTTGGCGAGCTCGGCGAGGATCGCAGAGCCGCGCATGGAGCAGCGCGTGCCGGGCTGGCCGGTATTACAAGCCCGGAGGCGGAGGCCGCGCTCAAAGGCTCGCGCGTCTATGCCGGCATGCCAAAGATGGTCACGCCGAAACACCCTCCTCATTGTGGTGTGACAATTGCAAGCTGCGCCGGCGGCGATCTTCGTGCCTCACCGGATGGGGTTACGATCTACGGCCGGACCGGGCTGGTCGAGGTGCCCGCTCCACCAGGGCGTGCCTTTCCCGACAAGGAAGCCGTTGTTGACGAGCTCTACGACGCGATTTCGTGCGATTGCGAGCCGATCCACAACGGCCGTTGGGGGAAGGCGACCATGGAAGCTTGCCTCGCGATAATCGAGTCGGCGAGGACGGGACAAGAGATTATGCTGAAACACCAAGTCTCGGTGGGTCGTCATCGCAGCGGCGCCGGCGACTGATGAGCGCTCGCTGCGATGCTCGTTGAACAGGACATAGTCGTCGAGAGTTCACTTCATCCCAAATATATGGCTATCCGGATTATCGTGTGGAAACATCGCGCGGATCAGCTGGAAGCCATGCTGTGTTTAGCGCTCCGGCGGGGTGTCCCACCGGGCGCCCGCGCCTCCGCTGTCAGGGCGCCCGCACCTTGATGCCGCCCAGGGCGTTAGCAGCTTTCGCGAAATCCTGGTCGAAGCTGATGAACGCCTCACAACCTTCCGCCTTGGCCAGATGCAGGCCATCTGCAAAGTCCAAGCCCTGTCGCATCCAGCCCAATGCCTTCGCAGCAGCGGCAGCGTCTTCCAGTGTCGTGTGCGGCAGTCCCGCGAAATCAGAGAGGGCCCTAGCGCACTGAGCAGCGGAAAACCCATAGACACTCCGCAGCACCCACTCGGTCTCTAATAGAACTGTGGTGCAGACGAAGACGTCATTGTTGTCAATCAGTCTGCGCGCCCGGGCGGCCTGTCCGGGATCGTCGCCAACCAGATAGCGGACGATGAGATTAGTATCGATTGCGAGCATGCCGTCGTTTCGCCTCGGCGGCGATGCCCGCCTCCATATCCGCGATCGACTTTGCCGCCCCCTTGTAGGGTAGGGAGCCGAATACGTCTTTCGGCCGGGTGGTCGCAAAGGCAGGCTTCGCCTTCAGCAATACGCCCTCCGGAGTATCCTCCACCATCAGTTCTGTTCCGGCAGGCCAGTGTCGCTGTTCCCGGATTGCCTTGGGCAATATCACCTGGCCCTTGGTCGAGACGATGGTGGTAAGTTTCTGCTTGGCGGGCATAGCGGCTTCATTCGGTAAGATAAAAGTAAGATAGGCTGCCTTGCGTTGAATGGCAAGGTCTCTTGGCATCCGATCGTCGAGCCGGACGAGCTTCAACGCAGCCACGCCAACGTCGCGATTCCACACGATAATCCGGATGGCCAAATATATTTTCCACTTTTTGGCGCATCGGGAGAGTGTCCGGCGGGTCAGTGCTTTTCAATTGAGCGTTCGCCCGTCAGGAGAGAGGACGCAGGCGAATGCGAGACGACCGACAAAATCATGCAGCCGGTCGCCGGACGACCTTGCGACCTCTGGAAGACGAAGGTCCTCGGGGGGAAGGAGCCAGGGGCCATCTGACGCGTGCGGGTCTAGCGAGCAATTGGTCAAACCAATCTAGTCGAGCTGGCCAGGAAAGACTGAAAAGCCAGAGAGTCGCTTTGGTGCTGTCCGAAAAGTGGTTGGAATTCGGCGTGGCGCGATCTCCGATAACATGAGGGTATCGTTTCAGGCTGC
>JAIESI010000025.1 GCA_019746135.1 Xanthobacteraceae bacterium | reverse complement strand
GCAGACTTCTCTTGCCTCGGGAATCATCCCGATCTTGAATCACGACTCACGTTCTATGAAAAGTAGGTACTAGCGCCCGAGCGGACGGTAGCCGCCCTGGCCCAACGGATTGTAGCTGGGCTTGGCGGGCTCGTGGGTCGTCGTTGCCTGCGTGCCGGTGGGGGTGTGGGTAAACTCGGTGCGCGTCGTGCCGCGCTCGCTGGTCGACGTGATCGACGAAACCCGGCCCTGATTGTCGCGTTCGATATTGGTTGTGATGACGCGCTGAGCGGAAGCGGTTGCGGTGCCGGCAAGAATGAAGCCGCAGCAAAGCATCAATTTGCGCATGTTGCCCCTCTCCGGTGACGGGCCACGGTTAGACCGGCTTCGTTGCGGTTCGATTGCGCCGCTGCGGGCAATTTTAATGATCCAGTCGCGGCCCGGACCGCGCGTTGACCCGGGAGGCGCAATCCGCCGTCTTCGTTCGGCATTTGGTTGAGTCGAGGCCTAAAGAAAGGGGCTGGTTGGCTGGAGCCGACGCTCTCTCCCCGTTCGTCCCCGCGCAAGCGAGGACCCAGGGCCAGAAATCAAGCGCTTACTGGGGGGCCCTGGATTCCCGCTTGCGCGGCAATGAACGGATGGAATCCCGTCCACCGGAACAAAATTCGCTCGCGGGGGAGGGAGCTCACCGCCGGTGGTGCTCCACCGCCACCCAGACGATGCGGCGGCCGCCGTCCTGCGTCACGCGCACGCCGCTGTCGCGCACGCGCCCGAGCACGGTGAGCTCGGCGCGGCGCGTGCGGTAGGTCGAGCCGTGGTCGCCGAAGCGGCGCTGGATGTCGAGATCGGTGCAGCCCGATGCGCCGTGGCTGCGGATGAAGTCGAGCACGAGCCGTTGTGTGTCGCTGATGGTCGAGGCGATGCGCGCTGCTCGCGCTGGCGAGCGAAGCGAGCGGCCAGCGCGAGCACTTTGTAGTGGCCGCGCCGGCTCCTCGCGCCGCTTCGCGTCACTCGGCTGCGCGGCAACTTCATGCGAGGTCGAAGGATCGGACGCGCGGGCGAGGGGGCGGGCGTCCATGGCGCGTTGCAGCCGCGCGTTGACGCGCTCGTGGCCGGCTCCGATCTGCGTCAGCGGGCCGAAGCCCGCGAGCGCGCCGATCGCCCTGAGGGCGCGCTCGCGTATCGTCATGCCGCGCTCCGTCATGCGCCCACCATCCAGGCGTTCGGCACGCCGTTCACGTCGCGGTTGGCGACCACCACGTCGGGGCGGGCGATGATCCGCCGCGCCTCGTCCTCGCCGAGCTCCACGCTCGGGGTGATGAACCAGGCGAAGCCGCGCTCGTCGCGCTTGGCGAGCTTCAGCAGCCGCGCGCCCTTGACGTGCATCAGGTCGAGCTTGCGTGTAAGCGCCCGCTGCTCTGGCCCGTTCATCGCCGCACCCCGAGGATGAGATCGGCCTGCTGCACGCCCAGCACCTTGTGCAGCCAGTCGCGCCGCCGCCAGTGCGGCTCGCTCGCTTCCGTGAAGTGCAGCCCGGCGACGTCGCGGGCGATCTCGGCGGTGGCGTCGCGGCAGGTGCCGCGACCGGGGTCGAAGGCAACGATGCGCGCGACCTCCTCGATCTGGCCTTCGTAGATGTCGCGCACGGTCTGCTCGCGCGAGACCAGATCAGTCTCCTCGCGCTCGGGCGCGTAGTTGCCGGCGCGGTGGCGGGCGATCACCAGGTAGTGGTCGCCGCCGGGAGACGCCTGCGCCGGCGAGCCGCCAGCGCGTTCACGCGCGTCCTCGACGCGCTGCGGCGAGCAGCCGGCGCAGGCACTATCCAGGAGCCGCGCCGGCTCCTCGTGCCGCTTTGCGTCATTCGGCGGCGCGGCGGCGCGAATCTCGGCCGGGGCGGGAAGGGGCAGGTCGGCCGCAATGGGTGGGGAAACGATCTCCGACAGGCCGGCCCTGTCGCTCCTCGGGGCGGCCGCAGGCGTCGATACGATCATTTGATTTCTCCGATATTCCGTCTGACCATGGATATCGAATGTATGATAAATCAAATGGCGTCAACCCATCGGCCGGGAAGCGGTGGACAGCGGGCGGCCGGGAGCTGGAACGCCGCGCGATCGCTGCGGGTTGGATGGCGGAGGAACACGCAGCAAGGGGATCGCGCCATGGCACACGGCGAAGATCCCACCACGTTGGAGCAGATGTCTTCGGGCAATCAGAGCGAGGACCGGCGCTGGGTGCTCGGCTCGCTGGTGGCGCTCATCGGGATCGCGGTGTTTTTCATCGCGATCGGCCGCTACGAGGGAGAGAGCAGTTCGACCACCGGACAGGCGAGCGCGCCGGCCAATCCGGGTCCGAGCGCGGGCTCGTCGTCGCTGCCGAAGGGGCCGGGCAGCAATTAGCGAGTGACTGCTTGATGGCAAAACGGGCGTGCTCCCGACCCGTTTGCTGGATCCCCTGCCTTCGCGGGGCATGACACCCGTGATGGGGCGGCACACCTGCTGACGGGCGGCATTTTTGCACCGCCGTCATCGCCCGCGAAGGCGGGCGATCCAGTCTCGCGGCAACGGGGCAGGGCGGTGAATGTCTCACATCCGCGAAGACGCCGTGTGCAAACCTGATTCGAGCGAACGAACACGCGCTGGCGGCGCGTCGCCTACTCCAGCGACGCGTAAGTGCCGTAGACGAGCCCGATCGCTTCGACCCTCGTGCCGTCGAAATCCTCGTCCTTGCCGCGCCTGACGACGATCGGCTTGTGCGCCGGGTTGCTGCTTTCCGGGCGCAGCTCGATCCGGTCGCGGAACACGAACGCGCGCTTCACCGTCATCTCGTAGCTCTGACCGCCGTCGCGCGTCCGGCGCACCACATAGACGCGGCCGTCGGTGATCTCAAGGCCGGCGTCGGCCATGTCGACGCACAGGATGATCTGGCCGTCGCCGATCGGCGGCCGCGACGCGTTCATGCTGTCGCCCTGCACGCGCAGCGCAAAGTGCTTGAACGATTTGTAATTGCGCGAGCGCGCCGGCTGCACGCTCTCCTGCACGTCGGCGGGCAGCGGCGACACCGTGCGCCATGCGCCGGCCTCGGCAACGCCAATAAGCGGCACAGCGTCTGCGCCAGCCTTTCCAGCGCGGTCGTCGCCGCCGCCCCGGGTCGTGCCGGAGAGCGCAAGGCGGCTGGTCAGATCCTCGACGCCGACGCCGAGCACGTCCGCGAGCTTCTCCACCGCCTTGTTGCTCGGCGACTGGTTTCTGCCGCTCATGATGTCGTTGACCGCGGTCTGGCCGAGGCCGGCCATGCGCGACAGCGCGGCGTGGCTGAGCTGCTGGCGCTGCATCAGCTCGTGCAGCCGCGCCTGCAGGATGCTTTCCGGGGGATGTTTGGCCACGGTGAAGCTCCGTCAAATCCCTAGATCTCACGCGACACCCGTTCCCACAGTGACGACGGATTCGTCAAGCGGGTGGGTTGACAATATATGATATATCAAATAATCCAGGGAAGGTGCAACGGAAAAATCCGAAGCAATTCGGACAGGGAAAACCCGGCAAAACGGGAGGCCGGCATGAGTTTGACGTTCTGGGCCGACGAGCGCGTCGCAACCCTCAAACGCCTCTGGGCTGCCAACTGGACGGCGCGCGAGATCGCGGAACTGCTCGGCTGTACGCGCAACGCCGTGCTCGGCAAGGCGTGTCGGCTCGGCCTGCCGGTATCGATCCATTGCAGCGGCGCGACGCCTTCGGCCGCGCCAGTTGCGATGGTGCAAGCTGCGACCGTGCGGGCAGTGACCGCCGAGCCGGTGTCACGGCAGATCGCGCTCGCCGATCTCAAGCCCGGCGAGTGCGGCTGGATCTCCGGTGACGACTGCCGCTGCTGCGGACACGCGACGGCGCAGATGCTTGCGCGGGGCCGCCGCATGGCCTCGCCCTATTGCGGCGTTCACAGCGCGCGGGCCTATCGCCAGAAGCAGAGCGCATGACCAGCAAGCCGTGGATGCCGCTCTACATCGCCGACTATCTCGCCGATACGCCGCATCTCGGCGCGTTTGAGAGCGGGGCGTATCTGCATCCGATCATGCATCAGTGGCAGTGCGGCGAGCTCCCGATTGACGAGCGCTCGCTCGCCCGCATCGCCAGGGTTCAACCGCGGTATTGGCCGCGTATCCGCAAGGCGCTCGCGCCGTTCTTCGGGAATCCCAAGAGTGGCGAACCATGGGTACAAAAACGAACCGCCATCGAGCTGCGCAAGGCGCAGGAAATCTCCAGCAAACGCAAGGGCGCGGCGCTGCAAATGCACGGCAAGAGCAAGGCAATTGCTGTGCAAATGCACACACAGTCACAATCACAATTACAAACAGACGCGCCAGCGACGCCGAAGCCTTCCATCGGAAGTTCGCTTATCAGCGATACCGCATCAAACTTGCCAATGAGATCGCAAGACTCTGCGGTCACAGCGAAGGCCTTCTTCCTCCCAATTGGGCCGGCGCGCCGATGCACGTGCAGAGCTGGCTCATTCAGGGCTGGAGCGCCGGGCAGATCACGACCTCCTGCCTCCGGCAGTTGGCGAACCGCGACCGCGTATCGCCGGAAAGGATCTCCTATTCGACAAGGGCATCGCCGAGTTTGTCGCGCGCCCTCCCGTTTCATCCACAAAGACCGAGGTTCGACATGGACGAGTCACCGCACACCAGCATCGTATCATCGAAGGCCGCGCAGCCCTCGAGCGCTTCCTGTCACGCGGACGAGATCAGGGATCTGGTCGGACAGATGCTCCGCAGCATGGGAACGACGGAGGCGCTGGACCCTGAGGCGATGTTTGCCGGCGCGGAAAAAATGTTCGCGTTCTATCCGATCGAGGCCAGCCGCGAGGTTGCCGATCCGAGCCGCGGCTATCCCGCGACCGAGCGCTTTGCGCCGACTCTGGCAGAGCTGCGCCTCGCGCTGGACATGGCGGCGCGGCCGAATCGGCAAAAGCGCGAGCGCGAGCGCGAGGCGCGGGCGAGGGCGCTCGCCAAGGAGCGCGCGGCCGAGCAGCGCGATACCGGCCCGCGCCCGAGCTATGAGGAACTGCAACGCCGCTGCGCCGCGCTTGGGCTGCCGATCGGCGAGCCGCGCCGGCGCAAGCCTGTCGACGCGGCGGCCGAGAGCGCGCGGGTGCGCGAGCGCTACGGCATTTCGCAGGAAGTCTGGGACGCGGTGCCGTTTGTGAGCAAATGACCATGTCGACCTATCCGCCGCTGAAACACCCGCTCAAGGTCGACTGGCAGAGCCCGGAGCTTCGCGCCATGAAGCGCATGCTGCGGATCGAGGCGCGGAAATCGCCGCATGGCGGCACGCCGGAAACCGCGATCAAGATCCGCCTGCGCGGCGGCCCGCCGATCGAGCGGCTGCGCGCCGCCAAGCGCATCGGCCCGCTCGAGCTTGCCGCCGCCGAGGAGATCGAGCGCGCGGTGGAGGCGATCAGCGCCGGCGTTTCGCTTCAGGCCATGGACCTCGAGCGGGTCGACCGCGGCGTGAGCCGGAGAGAGCCTGCGTCGCTGGTCGACACGGTCGCGCGCTACATGCGCTGGGCGCGGCATTGGGCGAAGCGCGCCGCCTCGGGCGACGAGACGTTCCGCATGGTGCGCGGCGCTCTGATCGAACAGCAGAGTTTTCATTCGCTCGACCGTGCCATCGGCGTGCGCGACGGCACGGCGGCGAAGGCCGTCGTGTGGGGACTGCGCAGCTACTGCGCGATGGCCGGATGGCTCGACCGCAACACACAGAAAGTCTGGGAGGAGGAGGCCGCGAATGGCTGGAGGAATCGCTAAAGGCTGCGTTCAGGAACGATGGGTTGACACCTGGGCCGAATGTTCTACATGGATCGGTTACCGAGGCGATTTGCGCTCAGGCCTCTCCCGACATCCGCATCCTCTTCGCAACCGCTGCGCGTTTCGCCGCGGAGGCATCCATGGCTGACCGCGCCACGTTCCCGCTGCTCGACACCTGGATCGACGCGGTGTTCAGCTATGGCGAGAGCCGGCGCATTCCCATGGTCGTCGTGCGCTCCGGCGCAAACCTCGTGGCGATCGCCAATCTCGGCCCGGACTTCGACGCGACGCTGGCGTACAGCCAGCCGCTGGTCGCAGGCCGCGGCCGCACCTTGCGGCGCGAAAGCGCGTCGGAGTTCGGCGAGCGGATCGGCAAGACCTTCGAGCGCGCGGTGATCGAGGCGCGCAAGTCGCGGATGACGGATTTCACCAGGCGGCCGCCCGCGGCGGGGAGGGCGTGACCCTCTCGCCGCGCGGGCGGCGAACGCCGCAGCGGCGTCCCTAGAACTGCCGCTTGGCCAGGTCGCTCGGCGGATTGCCGGCCGCGTGCTGCATGCGGCCGCCGCTTTCCACCGTGCGGTCCATCCGCCGCGCGGCGGTCTGCGATGCGGCGTACCAGTCCTGCACGATCTTGGCCGCCGTGTCCCTGCCGCCAAGACCGAAGGCAAGGCCCAGCGCGATCGCGGCAGCGCCGACCACGGCGATGAACAGCGCGTTCACCAGCGTCTGCGCGACGCCGATCTGGTTGACCGCGACGACGATCGCGAACCCCCAGACCATCACCTTGGCGATGGTGGCAAGCACCTCCGGATTGCCAAGACCGCCTTGCGCGGTCGCGCCGCGGATGAGGTTGGCCAGCGCATTGGCGGCAGGCCCGCCGATCACCAGCACGACGATGCCGACGATGAGGTTGGGTATCCACAGCAGGAGCTGCCGCAGCACGTCGGACACCGCGGGCAGCCCCAGCGCGTCGAACGCGACCACGAGCGCGATCAGCCGCACGAACCATTTCACGGTGAGCGCGATGGCACCGGATGCATCGGTTTGCATGCCGGTGTTCTGGATGAAGCCGCTGAAGCCGGATTGCACTGCGAGCTCGTTGAAGCGGACGCGGCGCAGCACGGCGGCGATCGCACTGGCGATCAACGCGGCGACAATCCAGCCGATGATGACGACGACGAGAAAGCCGATGATCTTGGGGATGGCCGCGAAGAACAGCGCCATCGCGGCGGCGAGCGATGTGAGCGTGGCGTCGCTGAAGTCCCGGACGGTCGCCAATGTTCCACTCATAGGGGTCTCCTGTCGGTCTGCGGGCCCCCCATGGTCAAAACAACGCCACGGAAAAAAAAGAAGTTCAGTCGGGATTTCGCCGGGATCGGGCGGGGCGGGCTGGTGCGGGAACCGCGGTGATCTGGTGCGGCACGGGCGGTGCCCTTCCTCGCCGGCAAAAGGGCGTTCACGCCCAGTGGCTCAACTCGGGTGCTGAGCTCCCTCTCCCTTTCAGGAGGAGGGGGCGCCGCCAGCGCGTCTACGCGCGTCTACGACGCGCGATGGCCCGAGTCGCTGTCATTTCGGCTCAAGCGATCAATCTGAACTCATCACGGCCGCCTTCGCCCCGAGCCACTGCCGGGTGCATGTGCGCCTTGCGCGGATAATCCGGCGATCGAGCGCTCCCCTCTCGCATAGCGCGTCGAAGACGCGCGTGAACGCGCTGGTGATCGCCGCGCCCGAAGTGATCGACGCGCGCGAAACCGCCGAACTCGAGTTCGAGCTCGTGCGCCTCCTGCGCATCGTCCGCGTCAACCGCCACGCCGAAACCGAGGAATGACATGCCGGCGAACGAGGAATCGCAAGAAGTTGAGGCGCAAAGCGCGCTGCCGCCGCTCACGCCTGAGTCCGTGCTCGGCGAATTGATGCGGCTTGGCTTTGCCAACATGCACGACTATCTGAGATTCAAGGGCGGCACGCCGCGCGTCGATCTTTCGCGGCTCACCCGCGACCAGGCCTGTGCCATCGCCGAGGTGAACGTCACGACGCGTCAGGAGCGCGGCAAGGACGCCGAGGTGACGCAGGTGCGCTTCAAGCTCGCCGACAAGCGACAGCCGCTGGTCGAACTCGGCAAGCATCTCGGGCTGTTCAAGGAGCGGCCCGAGCTGCCCGAGGCGGATGCGGGCCGGCCCGACCTCGGCGATCCCAACGCGCGGCTGCAGCTCGCGCGGCAGATCCTGTTCTCGATCGCCGAGGCCGAGCATCTGGTCAAGGCGCAGGGCGAGGGGAGGGACGCATGAAGGTGCGTGTTGTTTTCGCCTGGATGGGGCTGCTCGCGATCGGCGCAGCACAGGCGCGCGATCTCGGCCAGTGGCACGCGGCCGATCCGGCCGTCGCCGCCTGGTTCAAGAAGCTCAGGCAGCCGGACAATCCGTCGATGAGCTGCTGCGGCGAGAGTGACGCCTACTTCGCCGACGACTTCGAGGTCTCGGGCGATCGGTACGTCGCGATCGTCACCGACGACAGGCCGGACGGGCCGCTGCGCCGGCTGCATGTGCCGCGCGGCACGCGCATCGTGATCCCGAAGCACAAGATCAAGCACGACGAGGGCAACCCGACCGGCCACGGCATCGTGTTCTACAACCCGCTGTCCGACATCGTGCACTGCTACGTGCCGCCGGGCGGGGTGTGAACGGCTTGCTCCGGCTACCGACCTCTCCCCGCATTGAGACCTGGATCGATGACCGCGCTCGAACAGATGACGCAACGGCTCGCGCTGCTCGCCGCCGCGGGCGTCACGGATAGAATCGATGCGCTCTGCGACAACGCGGAGCGGCTTGCCGGCGCGCCGCGGCCGTGGACGCCCAATCCCGGACCGCAGACGCAAGCCTATTTCTGCCCGGCCGACATTCTGCTCTATGGCGGGCAGGGCGGCGGCGGCAAATCCGATCTCGGGCTGGGGCTTGCCTTCACCGCGCACCGCCGCTCGCTGATTTTGCGAAGGAAGTACACGAATCTCTCGGGCCTGATCGACCGCGCCAAGGAGATCAACGGCGGCGGCGACGGCTTCAACGGCACCCCGCCGCCGAAGCTTCTCACGCGCGACGGCCGGCTGATCATGTTCGGCGCGAACCAGCGGCCCGGCGACGAGCAGGACTTTCAGGGCATTCCGTTCGACCTCAAGGTGTTCGACGAGGCCGCGCAGTTTCTCGAGACGCAGATCCGGTTTCATCTTGGTTGGTTGCGTGCTGCTCAAGTAACCCCCGCACCAACCCTCCCCCTTTCAGGGGGAGGGAGCGCACCACCCGAGGTGCGCGTTCGCGCCGTGCTGGCGACGAATCCTCCCATCGACGCGACCGGCGACTGGCTCATCGGCTTGTTCCGGCCGTGGCTCGACATCACGCATCCCAGGCCCGCGAAGCCCGGCGAGCTGCGCTTCTTCGTCACCGCGCCGGACGGCAGCGATCTCGAGGTGGCGGACGCGATGCCGGTCGAACTCGGCGGCCGCACGCTCGTGCCGATGTCGCGCACGTTCATTCCAGCGGAGCTCGCCGACAATCCGTTCCTCATCAACACCGGCTACCAGGCGGTGCTCGACGGGCTGCCCGAGCCGCTGCGCTCGGCGGTGCGCGACGGCAACTTCATGGCGGCGCGGCGCGATGCCGAATGGCAGGTGATCCCGACCGCGTGGGTGCTGGAGGCGCAGGCGCGCTGGACGCCGCGCGGCTTCGGCCAATTCGGCATGACGGCGATGGCGTTCGATCCGGCCGGCGGCGGCAAGGATGCGGCCGAGCTTTGCTTTCGTCACCAGGGCTGGTACGCGCCGGTAGTGACGACGAAGGGGGCCGAGACCGCCGACGGCTCGCGCGCCGCGGGCACGATCATCGCGCATCGCCGTGACAATGCGCCGATCGTGGTCGATGTCGGCGGCGGCTATGGCGGCGCGGTGACGCTCCGCCTTGCCGACAACGGAATCGCGCATCGCGCGTTCAACGGCGCGGGCAAATCCACGGCGAAGACCATCGACGGCCGTCTCGGATTCACCAACAAGCGCGCCGAGGCGTGGTGGCGCTTCCGCGAGGCGCTCGATCCGGACCAGAAGGGCGGCAGCGTGATCGCGCTGCCGGACGATGCGGAGCTGCGCGCCGATCTCACCGCGCCCACCTACGACGTGACCGACCGCGGCATCCGCATCGAAGGCAAGGACGACATCCGCGCGCGGCTCGGCCGCTCGCCGGGCAAGGGCGACGCGGTGGTGATGTGTCTGAGCGAAGGCCACGCCGCGGTGATGAAGGCGATGCAGCACGACGGCGGCGCGCACGGGCTGCAGACGATGGCGGTGCGCGGGTATTCGCAGCTGAAGGCGGGACGGCGCTAGGGTGGGTCAGGCGCCAATCAACTCTCGACTTCGGCTGAGAACAAAGCTTTATCTCGTTGCGAGATTGTGGAAGCGTCCACTCGACGGACGGGAGGATCCATGAAAGCAGCGGTGGTCGGCGAAAACGCGCTCGAAATCCGCGAGGTGGCGCAACCGCGGCCAAAGTCCTCCGAGGTGCTGGTCAGAGTGCGCCCCATCGGCCTGAACCGCGCCGAGCTGCCCGGCTTTTATGGTTCGGGACACCACCGCGCCACGGGCAGCATTCCCGGCATCGAATGGTCGGGCGAGGTGGTCGAATGCGGGGCTGAGGTCAGAGGCGTCAAACCGGGCGACCGGGTCATGTGTGCCGGCCAGGGTGGCTATGCCGAGTATGCGGTCGCCGATTACGGCCGGACCGCGCCGATCCCGGACAACAACATGAGCTGGGAGCAGGCCGCGACCTATCCGAGCGCGCTCGGCACCATGCACGACGCCATCGTCACCAACGCCAGACTGCAGCGCGGCGAAACCGTCATGATCCAGGGCGCGAGCTCCGGCGTCGGCCTGATGGGCTTGCAGATCGCCAAGCTCCTGGGCGCAAAGCTCGTCATCGGCACCTCGACCAACGACGCCCGCCGGGCGCGGCTCAAGGAATTCGGCGCGGACCTCGTGATCGATCCAGGCAAGGCCGGCTGGTCCGAGGAGGTGCTGAAAGCAACCGGCGGCAAAGGCGCCGAGGTCATCATCGACATGGTGTCGGGGCCTGCGTTGAACGAGAACATGAAGGCTGCCTCGGTGCTGGGGCGGATCGTCAATGTCGGCCGTCTCGGCGGCGGTCGCGTCGAATTCGACTGCAATCTCCACGCCGGCAAACGCATCGCCTACTTCGGCGTCACGCACCGCACGCGCTCCATCGACGAGCTGCGCGCCGAAGTCAGCAACATGCGCGCCGATCTGTGGGTCGCCGTGTCGGCCGGCAAGCTTTCGCTGCCGATCGATCGCGTCTTCGAGCTCAAGGACGCCGAGGCGGCGCAAGCGCACATGCGCACGAATGCGCATTTCGGCAAAATCGTCATGGCGCCGTGACGGCCGGGGTTGATCCTCACGCGCGCTTGCAGGAGGCTGGTGCCGGGGGAGCGATCTGGCGGCCTTTACTTCACCACCACGGTGGTGCCGACCGACACCCGATTGTAGAGATCGGCCACGTCCGTGTTCCTCATCCGGAAACAGCCGGACGATTCCGCCTCGCCGACGGAATCCGCATCGGGTGAGCCGTGGATCCGGTAGAGCGTGCTGCCGAGGTACATCGCGCGCGTGCCAAGCGGATTGGCCGGATCGCCGCCCTTCATGTGCCTCGGCACATCCGGTTGCCGCGCGATCATCTCCGGCGGCGGGGTCCAATCCGGATTTTCCTTTTTCGCGGTGATCTTGTGCGTGCCCTTCCACTGGAAGCCGGCACGGCCGACACCGATGCCGTAGCGCAGCGCCTGGCCGTTGCCTTGAATGAGATAGAGCTTCCGCGCTGTCGTATCGACGACGATGGTGCCAGGCGCATATTTGCTTTCGTAGCGCACGGTGGTGCGGCCGAGGTCGGTGCCGTCGAAGCCAAAGATGTTGTAGACGCCCTTCTTCGTCGCGCCGCCACGCAGCATCTCCTGCCGCTCGTTGTCGGACTGGGCTTGCGCGAGACTGACGGGACCGAGCAGGGCGGCGATGGCAGCCACGATCGCAATATGATGTGTCAACACGGGTTCAATCCATCCGGCGGTAAATGGTGCGGCGCTATAGTGGCAGGCTACGGTCTCTCCGGTGCGAAGGCAATTGCCCCAAGCATCGCAGCGAGATTAGCGCAGCACGACGACGTTCGTGCCGTAATGAACACGCTGATACAGATCCATGATGTCTTCGTTGAACATGCGGATGCATCCGTACGAAACGTATCCGCCGATCGAGCCGGGAGAATTCGTGCCGTGGATCGCGTACTGACCCCTGGTCAGGGTTATCGCCGCAGCACCCATGGGGTTGTTCGGGCTGCCACCCGGGATGACATCGGGTAGCCCGGGTCGGTCGCGCCTGATCGCTGCAGGAGGCGACCAGTCCGGCTGCAGATATTTTCCGGCGATGGTCGCAGATCCAAACCAGGCCCTGCCGGCGCGACCGACCCCCACGGGATAGCGGATCGCCTTGCCGTCATCGAGAACGTAATAGAGGCGTCGCTCGCTCGTTTTCACGACGATCGTGCCTGCCGGGTAGCCTTTGAAATGGACGATCTCCGAACCGCTGGATGTCGAAGGCGCAAGGACGGCCGCGGTTACAAACGCCAAAATGCCCACCAGGATGGCACGCATGTTCAGAGGCTACCCGCGTGCGTCGATCTTGTCCTGCGTTCTGGTCGCGAAATCGCCGGCGTCATGGCGCTCGCGCAATTGTTGTTCCGGCGGGCCGCTGGCGCGGTTGACCATTCGCCCGCGCTTGACGGCCGGGCGCTCGCCGATTTCCTTGGTCCAGCGCGTCAGGTTTTTATATTCGTGCGTCTGGAGGAATTTGCGCGGGTCGTTGTAGGACGCGCCGTTCAACATGCCGTTGCCGTACCACGGCCAGATCGCCATGTCGGCGATGGTATATTCGTCGCCGGCGATGAACCGGTTGTCCGCAAGCTGCCGGTCGAGCACGTCGAGCTGGCGTTTCACCTCCATCGCGAAACGGTCGATGGCGTATTTGATCTTCACCGGTGCATAGGCATAGAAATGCCCGAAGCCGCCGCCCACATAGGGCGTCGAGCCCATCTGCCAGAACAGCCAGTTCAGCGCCTCGGCGCGCTTGCCGCGATCCTTGGGCAGGAAGGCCCCGAATTTGTCCGCGAGATAGAGCAGGATCGAGCCGGATTCGAACAGGCGTTGCGGCTTGGGCTCGCTGTAGTCCATGAGCGCCGGGATTTTGGAATTCGGGTTCACCCCGACAAATCCGCTGCCAAACTGGTCGCCTTCACCGATCCGGATCAGCCAGGCATCATATTCCGCTCCGCGGTGGCCTGCGGCCAGCAATTCCTCCAGCATGATCGTCACCTTGACGCCATTGGGCGTCGCCAGTGAATAGAGCTGAAGCGGATGCTTGCCGCGGGGCAGCTCCTTCTCATGCGTCGCGCCCGCGATCGGGCGATTGGTGGCGCTGTAGCGCCAGTTGGGACTGTCGCCTTTCTCCCAGACCCAGACGTCCGGTGGCGTGTATTCAAGTGTGTCAGTCATGTTGGGCTCTCGTGTGTCGCTCGATCGGTTGGCCGAATGGATAGAGTAGATGACCCAATAGCGCGCCGCCTAGGCGCTTACTTGAGCGTCCGCCTTGGGCCATTGGCGACTTGACGCCTGCGCGTGCGACAGTGGCCAACCATGCGGCGCGGAGCGGCGTTAAGCTTGAAACCTGCGGCCCGACAGAAGAAGCAGAAGCAAGGGGCCCCACGTGTAGAGCAGAAAACCCACGAGCGCGAGAACCGAAGCCATGATGGTGAGATGCTGTATCCGCATTTTCCGTGCCTCGCTCGCCGCTTTGGGTCATTTGCCGGCACTTCAGCCGGCTTGGACGACGTCCGCCAAGTGCCAGTAGACATTGCAATTGTGAGAACCTAGTAGAGCGGGAGCGGGCACAGCTCACGAATATTCCATGAGCCACGAAAAACCGGTTCTCCTGAACCGTCGTCTAGAAACCCGCCAGCAATATACGGCCTCCAAGTGGCCAGCTGCCGCTGGACTTGTAGCGACCATCGCCGAATTGATTGGTCGCAACTGGTCCCTAACATATCGACCATGAATGTTTGCCCCAACTGCACACCCTTGATGGCTCAACCACGCGCACCCTGGCCAAGCTGGTGCGCTTCCAGTCAGGGCATTGACAGCCCAGGGGGGCGTCAACAATTCGATCACTTCGACGCGGGCCACCACCTGTTGCGATGCCGCGTTCGCCGGTCGGGCCTCCAATAAGGTGCCGATATGAAAGTCGGGGCCGGGGCAAGCTAGAGAACGGCTCGCCGCCAAGGACACTACAAGACCAAGTGCGACGATGACGGGTGTTCTCATCTCTGACGTCCATGGTTGAGTTCACAAGTCATCGGTTGCCACCGTTCGACGGATCAGTTTGAAACTCGCTACGCACAAACAGTTTAATTGCAAACAGCACCTTTGCATTTTGGCGGTGCAATGTCCGCATGGGGCATTAGCTGGCCTATCGGCCTGATTCGCGATGTCTGCTTTGCACCTCGTAGCGACCGCCAGCCGATTTGATGCTTAAGTACCCATGATCAGGGAACTCACTTAATCCGATGCCAACGAAGATCGACGATCCGGCCGTTGCTGCGGCGCGCGCATTTGCTGAAGGCGTGGCGGCACTCCTCAAGGCGAAGTCGGGAGCCGGATTGCTCGGCGTCTATCTGCTGGGCAGCCTCGCGCACGGCGGCTTCAACCGCCGCTACAGCGACATCGATCTGGCGCTCGTGATGGAAAACGGGATCGATCAGGCCACGCTCGATGCGGTCAAGGCAGACGCCGCGGCCTTGTCTCCGGAACTCAGCACCAAGCTCTCGATTTTCTGGTCAAATCGCCAGTTCTCCATCGGGCGTTTTCCGCCGCTTGATCGTGTCGATTACCTCGATCACGCCGTGGCCCTCATCGAGAGGGAGCGGGTCGATCCGCCACGGCCGGCGCTTCAGGAGATCCGGGACTATCTCGGCGGTGCGCCGTTTGCGAACTGGGCTGCGAGCGCCAGGCACTTCGTGGGTCTCGACACGCTCGGTTCCCATGAGCAAAAGCCTTATCTGCGCGCGTTGCTTTATCCCGCGCGATTTATCTTCAGTTGGGTAACCGGCGGCGTGGCCTCAAATGACGAGGCTGTGGCTTTTCTGCGCGAGCAGAACGTCCCAGGGTTGGACGTCGATCTGGTGGCGGCAGCGTTGCAGTGTCGTCAGGACGCCAGGGATCCGCAGCATCTTTTTGCCGCCCGAGCCGTGTTGCCGCGGCAAGTGGAAGCTTGTGCACGGCTCGCCGGCCTGCCGCTGTGAGCGGCGAAGGCCGTCCCGGTTCATTGCGTCCTGAAGACCATGCCGCGGTGACGAAGGCGATGCAGCACGATGGCGGCGGGCAGGGGCTGCAGACCATGCCGGTGCGGGGCTACGAGAGCCTCAAGTCCAGGGCGCGAAAAGCCTTTCGGAAAGGGCCGCCCCTGTGGGCAGCCACATTGGCCTTACACCTTGGCCTTACACCTTGGCCTTACTTGGGACTTGCACTTGGGCTGTTGTGTATAAGAGAATCGCTGTCGAAACGTGTCGATTGGCTGGGAGCGAAGGGCTTGCGAGCGAAGCGCGGCGCGTTGGGGCGGCAGTTGGTTTCCCAAAAAGCGCGAACTGACACTTGATCCACGTCGGCGTGGACGGACATCAAGCGGGGCAGGGGATGGTCAATCGACTGGCGACGGCGCAATCCACCGTGGCGATGCGGCATGGGCGACCTCCTGGCATCGTGACGTTTGCGGCGATGGCCGCGCTGACGGCTCTGACCGCCGGTGCCGTGGCGGCACCCCAGGCGCGCCCCGTGCCGCCCGACGAGGCGGCGCCGCGTAAGGCAGGCGAGCCGATCATGGCGATCGTGTCCATCAAGACCCAGCAGATCACTTTGTACGACGCCGACGGCTGGATCCTGCGCGCACCGGTGTCGACCGGCGTCGCGGGGCGCGAGACGCCCGCCGGCATCTTCGCCGTCGTGGAGAAAAAGCGGGACCACCATTCCACCATGTATGACGATGCCTGGATGCCGCACATGCAGCGCGTCACCTGGAACGGCATCGCGATGCACGGCGGGCCGCTGCCCGGCTATGCGGCCTCGCATGGCTGCGTGCGGATGCCCTACCGCTTTGCGGAGAAGCTGTTCGACAAGACGCGGATGGGGATGCGGGTGATCATCGCGCCGAACGACGCGGCCCCGGTCGAGTTTTCCCACCCGGCGCTGTTGATGCCGAACGCGAACGCCCTCGCGGCGGCTCCGGCGCAAGTCGGGGCGCTCGCCCGCGAGGCCACGGAAGCCGCAACGGCGGCCGACGCGGCCAAGAAGGCCGCGGCGAGAGCGGCACGCGAGACGGCATCGCTCACGGCGTCGCTACGCAATCTGAAATCGCTCAAGACCCGCGCCGACGCCGAGCTCGCGGCGGCCGACAAGGCGCACGCCGCAGCAACGACGGACCAGACCAGGGCGCGGGCCGAGGAGCGGAAGCAGAAGGCCGCCGCAAGGGCCGCCGACGCGGCGGCGCGGCTCGACGCCGCCCCGGCCGATGCCAAGGCGAAACTCGATGCCGACACAGCCGCAAAGGACGCCCTCAAGGCGGCCGAGGCCAGGAAGGCCGCCACCGCGAAGGCTGCGATCGACGCGAAGCTCGCGCTTGAACCGGTCTCGATCTTCATCAGCCGCGCGACGCAGAAGGTTTACGTCAGGCGCAACACGCAGAAGCCGTGGCCGGATGGGGGCGTGGTGTTCGACGCGACCATCGAGGCTCCGGTCACGATCCGTAATCCCGACAAACGGATCGGCACGCATGTGTTCACCGCGATGGCGCGCAACGACGCGGGCCTGCGCTGGACCGCGGTCACGATCGACGATGGCGATGAGGCCAGGAACGCGCTCGACCGCATCACCATCCCGCAGGAGGTGCTCGATCGCATCGCGCCGACCGCGTTGCCGCGATCCTCGATCATCGTCTCGGACGAGCCGCTGAGCGCCGAGACCAACTATCGCACCGAGTTCGTCGCGGTGCTGAGCGGCCAGCCGCAGGGCGGGTTCATCACGCGCAAGCCTGCCGTCAACGTCGCAAGCGACGGCTTCCGCGACGGCGGCGGCTTCCCGTTCTGGGGCGTCCAGGGCAATACGCGCCGGCGCGGGTGGTGGTAGGGCCCGCCGTTTGAGACTTGAAGCACGGGCTGGCAGGCTGTCCCGATCTGGCTAGGCCATTCGACCTTCCGCTCCTGGCACATCGCGTCAAATCGCAGCAGCGCAGTATTTCGGTCGCTTTTGGGGCGAAGCGGACATCAACCGGCAGGCAAACCCGGCCGTATCGGTCAAAATGACCCATAGCGGACGTCAGCAACCATTTCACGTTGCGGCAGCGAAGCCGATTTCACCCCCTATCAAAGCACGCCATTGAGCCGCTACGATGCTCGCTCCTGAGCCGGGGGCAAGGATGAGGCGGCGGGAATTTCTCGGTGTTTTAGCTGGTGCGGCGGCATGCCCGCTGGCGGCGCGCGCGCAGTCGAAAGCCACGCCGGCGGCGGGCGTTGCCAAGCAGGATGACGTCGCGGGCAAACTCGATTCCCTTTTGCAACAGGCCGAGCCGCTCGGCGCTCCCGTCGCCGCGGTTCAGCGCGCCGTTGCGATCTTACGCCAGCCGACTTTCTCCAAAAAAGACGTGCTCGCGGTCTTCGACATTTCGCAGCCGTCGGCGAACAAGCGATTCTACCTTGTGGATTTCACATCAGGTCAGGTCACCGCCCACTTCGCGTCGCACGGAAAAACCAACGGACCCAACGCGAAAGCCACCAAGTTCAAAGGCTTTCAGCGCGACCTGGACATGGTCCCGCTGGGCCCGCTCAAGACCGAGCGTGCCCAGGTGTTCGAACAATATCGGACGATCGTGGACCGCTACGACGGAACCGTCTATCGAAACCTGGTCGCGGCCGGCCTCGAGGGCGTGGCCCCGTACAATCGTTACATCAACCACACGCCGCCGTATAAATGGGTCATCCACCCGAACTGGTACACGACCGCCGGTTATCGCGCCAAGAACAACGGCATGCTGGGGCGGAGCGCCGGCTGCATCACCGTCGATCCGGCAGAGAACAACAAGATCATCACGCGCCTTCAGGGAGCGCTCATCTACGTGACGGTCGGAGATGCCCCGATCGAACAATATTTATAATACGAGCTTTGCGTCCACGGACCAGTGGAGCGGCAAGATCTCGCCTGCCGACGTGCTCTGGTCGGTTCGCAGCACGTAGTTCGCAGCACGTAGATGGGTTGAGCCCGCAAGGGCGAAACCCATCGAACCGGCCGATGATGGGTTTTTCTGCCGCTCGACCTATCCCACGGGCTGTCAGTTCGCTTTGGCTTCAGAATATCGCGCGTAAAACTGCGACACGCGCTGCTGCCACATCTCGACAAAGGCAGCCGAGGTGACCTTGTTGACGTTCTTCCAGATCTTTTTGACTGCCGGAAGCGTATTGCCCCAGATCGCGCGCTTGCACCACTTTTCGCCCTTTTGCTTGCCCTCGTCGGTGGCGCACATCGATCGCCACGCGAGCCGGCCGGGGCGGCTCAGGTGTTCAGTCGCGCCTTCAATACCTTGCTGGTGAACCAGGTACAGGTCATTCAGGGTTGGCTTCCTGCGATTGAACATCTCGAACAGGACAGCTTCAGTCATCATCTTCAAGGCAGCCGCGACAGTGTTGTCACGCGGAACCAGAATGTCGCCGGATCCGTGCTTGGCGAATTCAACCTTGCTGAGCTGGAACAGGCCGATATACGAGCCGGTGCGCGCCTTGGGATTGAAGTTGGACTCGATCTTTGCAATCGCCTTCATGAACGTGAAGTCCAGTCCCAAGACGTCGGCCACCCGCCTGATTTCCTCGACGGGCGTCCCGGGCGGGATGTCCTTGAGAGCGTCGAGAACGGTATCCGCCGGTTTGGTCTCGGGGGGCAGCTCCGAATAGGCGTAATAGGCCAGCCACGAGAGATTTTGCTTTGGTTGGTTCGGCTCGGAGCGCTCGATCGCGCCGGGGCCGGCAGCGTCCTCGAGACGCGCTTCCTTCTGATCATGGGGCAACGGATCAGGTTGCAAACGAGCAGGGGCCGGGTCACCGTCCTGCAACCGACTCTCGTCTTTGCCGGCAAGTGGCTGCTCTGGTTTTGGATCGAGTGCATGCCGTTCAGACGGATCGGACGCTCCGGGTGATTCGGCCGGCAGCGACGGCTGACCGAAGTGTTGATACGTTGCCAGGCCGGCCACCAGGCAGGTCAGGACCCCTACGGACATGCAGGCCCACCAGGAAATTCGCATCCCCGATCCCCCAGCGCCGGGTCAGGTTCCCGTGCGCATCGCCGCCATCCGGCGCGCATTATAGCCTGCAGGCCGTGCTGGATTCCAACCTTGAGGTGCTGTCTGTCCTGTAACGAACCTCGGCTCGGCCACGCTGAAATCCGGGCCATTCATGAGCGGCGGCCGGCGGTGCCGGTATATTCGTAGCGGAATGAGGGCCACGTTTCGCACCGGTGCGCAGCTGCGATGTCGCATAGGGCATGAGGCGACAGCTCTCAACTCCAAAGCTCTGTCCGGTTACCCCCGAAAGCAGACCGACCTCGCGGCAGGTCGCCGTTGCGCCAGCCAAGTGCCCAAGGCGACATCGCACCCGCTGTTCGGCCACCTCGTTGGCACGAGCGAGCACGGAGGGCAGCCGTGCGATCGCGCTGTCCGACGATGTGGAACTCCGCGCCGATCTCACCGCGCCGACTTGCGACGTGACCGATCGCGGCATCCACTTCGAGGGCAAGAACGAGATCCGCGCGCGGCTCGGCAGGCCGGCGCCAGGGAAGGGCCGCCTTGTCAGGCCTTCCCTGTTGGCCTTTGGTCCAATGTCGTCAGCCTGACATGGGTTTTACGATCCCTGGCGTATTCCTCCGTCGGGGAGGTTCAGATGCCATCAGCGGATCGCTTCTGGGTTTGGCTCACCGTCTACGTGGCGGTGTCGCTGGTGAGCTACGTGGCTGCTCTGGCCGCGATCGCGAGGTAACTGCCCGTCACGGCGCGCCCTCCCGACCCCTCCGCCCCTCGCGCCGTGGCGGGAAGTTTCCTGGTTGGCAGAAAAGTCGCCCGGGGCACGGCGCTTCGCGCCTTTGCCTACCCTGCGTGCGACGCACCGGCTCATCCGCCGAGCGGCGGCACAGCGAGGATGTCGACGCTCAGCGAGCGCAGCGCCTCTTCGGTGACGCTGCCGATCAGCACTCTGACCGCCGCCGAGCGGCCGTGCGTGCCCATCACCAGAAGATCGGGGCGCAGCTCCGAGACCGCGCGCAAGATGCTTTCCATCGCACCGCCTTCCTCGACGCGCAGCGACCATCGCCGCTCGGTGAAGCCGTTCTCCACCAGGAACTTGGCGAGCTCGTCCATCGCCCGCTGCCGCTCGCTTGCGACGTAGCTGTCGATGCCGGCCTGGTCGTGGCCGCCGACGAACATCTTGCCCTTCGCCAACGGCCAGAAGCCATGAAGGATGGTGACCCGCTCGGCGCTGATGAGCTGCTTCGACAGTGCGACGCGCAGCGCGTTGGCCGACGCATCCGACATGTCGACCGGGACCACGACGTTCGCATAGGTGCGCTGCGCCTCGTTGTTGACCATCAGCACCGGGAACGCGCGCTTCCTGATCACCCGCTCGATGGTGGTCCCGACGAAGATGTCGCGCAGGAGCTGCTTGCGGTGACTGCCCATCACCACGAGGTCCGCGCCGACGTCGCCCGCCGCGCGCAGGATGCCGTCGAACGGGTCGCCGGTGACGACCATGGCACGCGAGCGCACACCGCGAAGCTCCGGCATTGAACCGAGCTGCTCGATGAGCAGCCGCTCGGCCTCGCGCCGTTCGATGCGCACGAGCTCGTCCGGCTGATCGTCATCGACGACGTGCAGGACATGCAATTGCGCGTCGTGGGACTGGGCCAGGAGACCGGCCTGCCGCAGCGCCCGGTTCGAGCGGGTGGAGAAATCCGTCGCGGCCACGATGTGCATGCGGGAGTCTCCTCGGCGGGCCGGCCAGAGTGACCATGGGCATCAAAATGCGAAGCAGCGGCGCGATGTGAGCTCGCTTTCGTCGATCTTCGGTCCATCATCCTTTGCCGGACTAGTTGGACTTCGGTCCAATATCCGGAAACGGCTGTTCGATCACCGTGCCGGCGCGCGAGCCGTGTGGGCCGGATGGTGAGACCCAAGGGAGGCGGCCTCCGCCCGTCAGAATCCGCGACGGGCGCCACCGAAGAGGTCGCGGGCAAGGCTCAAACAGCCGACTCGCTCCTCTCACGTTCAGATCGCCTTCCAAAAGACAACGCGCGGCTCGTTGTGGCCCGCATAGTCCGCGACGACGGGCACGCCTGCGCTGTTTGGTTCGCCCTGCATGCCGAGGCTCTTGTGAAACGCAATCGATCCCGCGTTCGACGGCGTGGTAATGGCCTTGATGTGCGTACAGCTCCTGCCGCGGGCCAATGCGGCGAAATGGTCAAGGAGCTGATGTCCGAGCCGCTTCCGGCGCATGTCCGGGCGGACAGCAACGGCGTGGACATAACCGACCGGCGCAGTCTGCGAGATCAAGCCGAACAGATAAGCGGCGATCGCTTGCCCATCGCGAATGACAAACGCCGAATTTCCGAATTCGTGGATGAGCATCGGATGGTGCAGCCGGCGCGTATCGCGGCCATCCCAGAACTCCGGCAAGTCTTTAATGATGCGGTCGTAGTCCTGCTTGGTGCAGGTCGAAATCCGCGGCGATGAACTCGCAGGCTGGTCCATGTTTGTTTGTCTCGCGAAGACGTATCGTAACGAGGCAAAAATAGCCCGCGGGAAGAGCAACAGGCCATGCCGGCTTCGGGCGGGCGTTGCGCTTTGGGCGTCTACTCGATCACCTCGTCGGCGCGGGCGAGCAGCGACGGCGGCACAGTGATGCCGAGCGCCTTTGCGGTCTTCAGGTTCACGATCAGCTCGAACTTGGTGGGCTGTGCGACCGGCAGATCTCCGGGGGGCGCGCCTTTCAGAATCCGGTCGACGTAAGTGGCGGCGTTTCGGTACTGGTCGGTGAGATTGGGCGCGTACGCAAACAGACCTCCGGCGTCGGTCACGCCCTTGTTGAACGAGAAGGCCGGCAGCCGGTACGAATTTGCAAGTTCGACGGCATCCTCGTGCAAAAGGGTGGGCTGGATGAACACTCCCTGGACCTGCTGTTGCCGGGCCTCGCGGAAGGCGCTGTCGAACCGGTCGCCGGGTCGCAAATAAATGCTGGAGACCTCGATGCCAAGGTTCTTCGCCGCAACCTGAATCTGATCGAGCATCGAGGCGGTGAACGGATCGGTCGCATTCGCCAGAACGGCGACCCGCCGCGCCGCCGGAAGCATTTCGCGCATCACCTCCAGGGTTTTTCCGGCGAGCTCCGCGCCGACACCGGACAGCCCGGTGATGTTGCCGCCAGGCCGGGCAAGGCTGGCGATAAGGCCCGTCCCCACCGGGTTGCCTGCACCTGCCATGACGATCGGGATGTCGCGGGTCGCCTTTTGTGCGGCGGTCACGGCCGGCGTTTGCCAGGCGACAATGACGTCGACCTTTCGGTCGGTGAGCTCTACGGCTGCCTGATCGAGATTGCCGGCCAGGCCGTGAGCGGATCGAAGCTCCAGCCGAATGTTCCGGCCTTCGACGTATCCGTTCTGCTCCAGTCCCTCGCGGAAGATCTTCAAAAATGTTTCCGGGCTCGGGCTGCCAAGGACGAGCACGCCGATGGTCGGCACCCTGGCGCTTTGCGCAACGGCTGCGACGTGGCCTGCGAACAACGCGGCGGTGACAAAGCCGATGAGTTTTCGCCCGTTCACCCGCACCCCCCAGCCAGAGCCGCCAATTCTAGCCGCTCGGGTGACCGGCGAAAGGGCCAGATTTTCGTCGATGACGCCCGCCCATCCATTGTGATGCCGGGCAAGGCCCAAGTCGCGGGAGCGTCACGGCAGCGGCGGCATCGCGGCAGCACAGGGGGCCACGTCAGGGATAAGGCAGTGATCCGCGCCGCGCTACTCCGTGCACTTGTGCCGACGGCGGCCTTGGCCGCGGCGCTGACGCCGGTCACGGGCCTTGGTCAGGTCAGCACCCCGTTTCGCCGATCCTGGTGCGCATCTTCGAGGAAGAGGCGGAGCTCGAAGTCTGGAAGCAGGACACCGGCGGCCGTTTCCATATCCTCAAGACCTAGCCGATCTGCCGCTGGTCGGGCGATCTCGGGCCGAAGCTACAGGAGGGCGACCGTCAGGCTCCGGAGGGGTCCTATACCGTGGCGCCCGAGCTGATGAATCCCCACTCCAGCTTCCATCTTTCGATGAACCTCGGCTACCGCAACAGCTTCGACAAGGCAGACCGTCGACAATCGTGCGTCACGGGTAGCGCTGCCCATTCAGATAGCGCGTCGGCTGCGGTCCCATCCGAGGATTGTAAATATCCAACACCGGATATGCGTCGTACAGGCCGCTGCGAACCAAAGTTCCGTCGTAAGCCAGCACCGGGCGGGCGCGCCGCAGATAGATCGCCGTTCCATCATAGTCGGCCACCACTCTCGCAGCTCGGTAATGAGTTCTGCCCGGCTTCAGGTGGAGATCGGCAGAGAGGACATACGAATTCGATGCGAGAATCTGTGTCGCCGCAATTCCTGCGATCAGGATCAGTTTTCGTTTGGTCGGCATGTCGAACCTCCAAGTTCGAGGCTTGCTGCTCGGTCGCCAGCGTCGGTGAATCATTGCCGACAGTGCACCAGCGTACCAAAGTTGATGCGCCGCATAAATGTGAATGTGTCGCGCGGGGGAGTGGAGTGCGGCTTCTGCTCTGAAGATGGAAGCCCCCATGCCGGGCCACGGCACGGGGGCTCCGATGCAGAACTGCAACCGAGACAGCGGCTCCCTGCGCCATGATCACGTCCACTGGTATTTGCATGGACGCGCGGCAAGCGGCGACACGGCCGTACCACCCAAAAAGACCGAAAAACTCCCGTCGCCTCACAACTGTTCACCGAGGCTCAGGAGCCACGGTCCTGGAAGGGGCATTGCGACCAGGCGAATGTCTAAAACGGGCACGCCGGAGGCGGACACCGGCGCTACTCGATCACCTCGTCGGCGCGGCTGAGCAGCGCGAGCGGGACCGTGATGCCGAACGCCTTGGCGGTCTTGAGATTGATGAACAGCTTTGCCTTCGCAGATTGCTGAACCGGCAGGTTGGCGGGCTTCTCGCCCTTGAGAACGCGGCCGACGAAGACGCCAACCTGGCGATACGATTCCGTGATGCTGCCGCCGTAGCTCATGAGTCCGCCGGCTGCGACAAACTCGCGATACGAGTAGATCGCCGGCATCGCATGACGAACCGTCAGGGTGGCAAGCTGCTCGCTTCGGCTGTTGAAGAACGACTCGGGAGCGATGACCAGGCCGCCGGGCCGCAGCTGAGCCAAGGTCGCGAACGCCACATCGATCTCGCGTTCGGTGCTGGCCTGCAGCACCTGGAGTTCACGCCCCCGCGCCGCCGCCGCCGCCCGCGCGTCTGTGACGTGGATCTCGCTCGTGCGGTTGGCCGGGTTCACGAGCAATGCAAGGCCGGCCGCCGCGGGAAGCAGCTCCTGGATCAGATCAAGCCGCTTCGGCCCGAGCTCGACGCCGAGCGAGGTCACGCCGGTGATGTTGCCGCCCGGCCGGCTCAAGCTGGCGATCAGGCCGGCCTGGACCGGATCGGCTCCGGTGTTGAACACGATCGGGATCGTCGCGGTCGCGGCCTTGGCCGCGAGCGTCGAGGCATTTCCACTGGTTGCGATCACGGCGACGCGGCGGCCGACCAGGTCACCGCGAGGGCCGGCAGCCGATCGTATTGACCGTGCGCCCAGCGATACTCGAGCGCCACGTTGCGCCCCTCGACATAGCCGGTTTGGTTCAGGCCCTGGCGGAACGCGGCTACGAGGTATGCTGAGTGCTCGGCCGATCTGCCGTCGAGAAACCCGATCACCGGCCGCGCCAGCCGCTGCGCTACGGCCGCGCACGGCATCGCCGCAGCACTTCCAAGTCCCGCGATGAACGCCCGTCGCCTCATGCTTGCCTCGAGGCGGCATGGTACCGGGTCAACCAGGGCGAGTGGAAGGGGCGGCGGACATCCGGACAGCCGTTACGGCATCAGCCCGATCGCCGAATAAAAGCAGAGCATCGCGGCGATGCTCACCCAGATGAACAGGTAGATGTCGATGGACGTTTCTTTGTCCTTCATGGGAACACTCCGGGCACCGCGCCGCGCCGGAACGAGGACGCTTGGAGTTTGCATGGGAGCCTGCATGGGAGCCTGCATGGGGGCCTGGATGGGAGCTTGGGTTTGAGCTGGGGCGGGCAGCAACGATGCCGGCATGGGCTGCTCCTGGAGAGCGGGTTCACGATGTCTGCATTGAACCTCGCGAGGAGCCGCGGCGGTATTATCTCTTGAGCTCGCGGCATCACCTTTTGATATAGGTCACCGATACCAAGCTCTAGCATCCTGCTGGAGTGGGCCTCGTCCGCGCTCAAGCGGCCCCGGACTTCCTGAACCGCCGCTGGGCCAGCGCCCGCAGCTCATTGACGACCGGCGCGCGCGCCTGCTCCACGGACCGCGTCACGAACTGCACGCCCATTTCGCCGCCGAGCCGCCACGCCACCCGACATTCCTCGCGGGTCACCTTGTCGCCGGAGATCAGCAGCACGAACTGCTCCGGCAGGTTGACCTCCGGCACGAACAGCCTTGCGCCGCCTTCGGAGATATCGGTGATCGTGCATTCGCAGTTGACGCCGGCCTGCTCGGCGTAGATGCGCGCGACGCGATTGACCGTGACCCGCGGATGCGAACGTCTGTCGCCAAACATGCATATGTCTCACTGGCTTTTGCTCCGCCAATCAGCCGGAAAATTTCTAAAAACCAACCACGGCCGCAATTAAGATTTGCGGCAATTTTTCCGATCATTCGGGCGTTGCGACGCCAAGGCGGCGGCTTGACGTGAAATTTGCCGGCGTGCGGCCGTAGTGAGCTTCAGTTTCGCAGATGGGGTAACGGGCGCCGGCCCTGACGCCCGAATAGCTGCGCGTTCGCAATGCAGCTTGCTTGGCATCAGGGTGG
>JAIESI010000170.1 GCA_019746135.1 Xanthobacteraceae bacterium | reverse complement strand
CGCAGACTTCTCTTGCCTCGGGAATCATCCCGATCTTGAATCACGACTCACGTTCTATGAAAAGTAGGTACTAGCGCACGCTTGGCGACGTCCGCGTCCTTGACCGTCGCGGCGACCGCGGCACTCGTCCTGGCGACGATGGCCGCGGGTGTCTTGGCAGGGAACGCGACGGCGTACCAGGACGCGACGTTGAAGTCGCGCACCCCGCTCTCGGCCAGCGTCGGCACGTTGGGCAAACCGGGAAACCGGGCCGCTGTCGTCACAGCGATGGCCCGGCGCGTTCCGCCCTGAATTTGACCCAGCACCGCGGGCATCGTCTCGAACACGACATCGACGTCGCCGGCTTCGAGGGCCTGCACCAACTGGGGCGCGGTGCGGTGCGGGATGTGCCGCAGCTTGATGCCTTCGATCTGCTGCAGCAACTCGGCGGAAAGATGCATGGTCGTGCCGACGCCTCCGGTGCCATAGGAGAGCCCGTCCGGCTTGGCCCGCGCGCGCTGGATCAGGGTCGGGACGTCCTTGATCGGGGAGTCGTTGCGGGTGATCAGCACCAGCGGAATCTCCGCGACCAGGGAGGCCGCCTGGAAATCAGCAACCGAGTCGTAACGCAGCGTCTTGTAGATCGCCGCGGCTACGGCATGGCCGGCGCTCATCAGCACCGCGCTGTAGCCGTCGGGCTCCGCCTTCGAAACCAGCTCGGAAGCGAGCGTCGTGCCCGCCCCCGGCCGGTTCTCGATCACCACGGGCTGGCCGAGATGCTTCGCAAGCGGATCGGCAATGATCCTGGCAATGATGTCGGTGCCGCCGCCCGGACCGGCGCCGATCATCATCCTGACCGGACGCGCCGGCCAGTCCTGCGCGTGAACGGGAAACGCCCAGGCGGCGAATGCGGCGGCGCCGATGCCAATCGACAAGCTCACAATGCGCGACATGACGTTCCTTCCCTGACACGGATGACCGGTCGTTGTTCTGGTTGCCGGAAATTGTCTCGCAGTGACGGTCAGGCCGCGGCTGCGCCGAGCGGGTAGCGGATCAGGCCCATGCCGGTGCCCCAGGGCTTCACCGCCTCGTAGGCGACCACCTCGCCTTTTCGGCCCTGCACCGCGCCGGCGAGCGCAATCCAGCTCAGGAGCTCCATGGTGCCTGCCCCCTTCGACATCAGGTCCGCGGTGGAATAGGCCGCCAGCCGCTCGGTCCGGCCGGCCGCCATCTGGTCGAGGAACCGGCGGTCGAACTCGGGATCGATCACACCGTGATTTTTCTCGCCGGGATCGTGCGACAGGCCGCCGGTCGCGACCAGCGCGACGCGCAAAGGCGAGCGCTCCGCGAAGCGTCCGATCGCCTCGCCCAGCGCGAGACAGCGCCGCGCGCTCGGCTGCGGCGATGCGAGCGTATTGAACATGATCGGCACGACCGGCGTGGCCATGGACGGCGTCAGGAAATGCAGCGGCACCATCGAGCCGTGATCGAGCTCCATCGAATGCGAAAAGCTCGGCTCGAAGTCCGATGCATAGAGCGCGTTGATCAAATCCACTGCGAACGCGGGGTGGCCGGGCACGCGGCTCTTCGGCACCTTCAACCACGGTTCGACCGGCCCGTCGAAGTGATCCGCGCGGCCGATGCAGAACGCGCCGATGTGGTCGAGGAAGAAGTTCGACCAGTGCTCGGAGGTCAGAAGGACGAGAACGTCGGGCCGGCTTTGCTCGAGCGCCAGCCGGACGTCGTCATAGGCGCGGTAGAGCCGCCCCTTCTGGTCGGCCGGCGCGGCTTCCGCCCACGCGGTGATGCCCGGCGCGTGGCTGCCGGCGCTGGCGAATACGATCGGCATCACGCATTCTCCCTGATCTTCGCCAGATACTCCGGCTCGGGCACCGAATGCAGGATGCTGAACGGCTTCAGCAGCAGCCCGTGAACCCCGAGCGCATAAAGCCTGCTCAGATCGACGGCGAGCAGCGCTGCGCGCTCGGTCTCGGTCAGCTCGTAGCCCGCGGCAAATTGCTCGGGCCCGGCGAAGTAGCTTTCGCGAAGCTTTGGATCGCGATTGACGTCTCTGATCAGCTTTTGCAGCGCGTAGATGCTCATAGAACCTTGCCGATTGGACCTTACCGAATTGACGGCCGACGCGAATTTTCGCGCAGATCGGACGTTCCCGCAACAGATGCCGGGTCAACGGCCGCCGCACCCTCAGTCCACAACGATCGCGCAAACCGCGACCGCGGTGGAGAAGACGACCATGGTGGCCGCCATGGCCACCCGGTTGTCGATGTGGATCATGGCGATCGTCATCTCCGGAGAATCATTGCATCGCCGATGGCTAGTATGGGCGATGTCGATCGGCCGCAGCCGACGGCGTCTACCGAATGCCGGCCCATGGATCTCTCGGCGGTTTCCGATGCGGCGGCGGTGCCGTTCTCGTCTCGTAGTCCGGGGCGTTGTGTTCCCCGCCTCTGGACAAACCCAGCAGCGGGCGTGAGCGTGAGTTTGAGACAGCCGCGCCTATGCCCATGTTCGGCGAGTCTCCCGGCAACACCTGCGCCATGGCAACGGACGGGCAGCCGGCAACCGCGCCGCCGATCAGACCGAGAAAGACCAGGCCGAGAAAATTGCGCCGTCGCATGGCCTCCCCCCCGAAGGCTCAGGGCCGTGCATCGTAACGGGTCGGCCTGGTGCGCCGGAAGGGCCCTGCCCGGCGTCCGCTCAAGGATCGCAATTTACCCGCGGTGTCCGGCGGGCAGCACCATTCCCAAGTCGCCATCGAATTTGAGGCGCTGCCGCAGTCCGTCGAGCGCCCGCGTCAGCTCCGGCGACGCCGCTGCTGACATCCTGCGCTTGAGATCGTCGATCTTCGTCAGGGTCTCGATGGACTCCGACGGATACCGCTTGAGGGAGAATGTCAGCGGCAGACTGAAGACGCAAAACTGTCCGGCCGCCAGAACCAATGCCGAGAGCCGCTCCTGAATGAACACCTTCATGGGCGTCGGCCCGCGAAGGTACGAGGTCGGCTTGCGCAACTCCATTCCGGTTTCGCTGTCCGGATCTTCGGCGAACGAAAAGAACGCCTCAGCCAATCGTCGCCACGCATCCCAGTACGGCGCTTTGGCGACGATGAAATTCGAGAAGCACGCGTTGCCCGAGTGCGAGACCAACGTGTCGAGATCGATGTCGATTCCAGCTCGCGCAATGAACTTCTTCGACAGGCCGATGAGGCTGGGATGACAAAACTCGCCCTGCTCAAAGACGTTCTTGAAGTAGACGATCTGATCCACAGCGACCGGGAGGAGCGCGACATCGTGCGAATGGTGAATCGAATCCAGAATCTGGAACACGGACGCAGAACCGAGGCCGACCTTCTCCTTGAACCGGGGCGAAAGAAATCCGTACCAGACGTTCGCTTCGAGCGCATTCGATCGCAGGAATTGCAGAATCGCCCAGAATTCGTACCAGTCCGGCCTGCTGTCCCTGGAATTGTCGAGCGGGATGAACCCCGGGTCCAAGGCTGCGTAAGATTCTTCGTTATAAAAGATCTGGTGGACGCGGAATCGCTGCGCCGGGTGTGACCCGCGCCCAAAGACTCCACCCCTCCTCCACCCCAGCAAAAATCGCTCCGTTTGCGGAACGTGCAGCCCGTGACCCATTTGCGGTTGGGTACTCTGCAATGTCCTAGTCACGCCTCTGCGGGCAGGCAACGCCGGGGGAGTGCTGAAATTCTGAAATTTTCCTGAAATTTGCGCCGCATGTACGGTCGTGTCTGGGCGGCCTGCGTGAAGCCGGCACCGGCGCTGCTTTTACTCGGGGCGTGATGTCCGCTCCGGGTCAAAAGGCGGAAATATTCAATCCGAACTTGGGACGTCCGATTGACGCGCAAGTGCGGACTGAGGGGCCTCGCCCGGCCCGCCGGGACGTCCTCGCCGCTCCCTGCTCCGCCTCAAGCCCGAGGTTCTTGGAGCGATGCCTGCGAAGGCCTCAATGTCGGAAACGATCGTTGGCTCCCGGTTGACGTGCTGACGCATTTGCTGGTCGGCTGGACCGGAGTCATTCACGAATGACGTTGGAGATTTGGAATCGCCAGCCAGCCTGGAGCATGGCGGATCATGTCGAACGCCCGGCTATCCTTCTGATAGAAAACCTTACAAATACATCCTTCTACTGCGGGGGCGGGGGAATGTCGTCGATTGCGGTTGTCGGCGCTTGATTGCCACCAAAGCGCTTTCCGGTTGGTCTGCACCAGCCCATCCCCGCCGAAGGACGGCTATGGTCCGCGCACGACAACGGAGAGAGCGCCGCGCGCCCTACTCCGCCTTCAGCCCGAGCTTCTTGATCACCGGGGCCCAGCGCGCGGTTTCGCCTTTGACGAACTCACGCGCCTCGTCGGGCGTCGAGCCCGCGAGCTGGATCGAGGCAATCCGGTCGCCGAGATTGGGGATGGCGAAGATACGGCGCAGCTCCGCATTGAGCTTGTCGACGACCGGCCGCGGCGTCCTGGCCGGCGCGAGCATCACGTACCATTCCGACGCCACGAGATCGACGCCCTGCTCCTTGAACGTCGGCACCTTCGGGATCGCCGGATAGCGCTGCTCGGCGGTGACCGCGAGCGCGCGCATCAGCCCCGCCTCGTACTGCGGCAGCGCCTGCACCACCGTGCCGAACGTCATCGGGATCTGGCCCGCGAGCACGTCGTTCATCGCCGGTGTGCCGCCGCGATAGACCACGTGGGTCATCTCGATGCCGGCCTGCAGCTTCAGCATCTCGGCGACCAGATGCGTCATGCTGCCCGCGCCGGCCGAGCCGAAGTTAACGGTGTTGGGTTTGGCCTTGGCGTGCGCGATTAGCCCCTTGAGGTCGGTCGGCTCGAATTTGGGGCTGGTGTAGGGAATGATCGGAATCCGCGTCACCATGCTGATGAATTCGAAGTCGGCGAGCGCGTCATAGGGCAGCTTATCGTTCAGCGATGGGTTGGTGGCGTGATTGCTGACGGTGAGAAGAAGCGTATAGCCATCGGGATCGGACTTGGCCGCGGCCTGCGTGCCGATCACGGTCGCAGCCCCCGGCCGCGTCTCGACAACGACGGTCTGACCCCACTGCTCGGTCATCTTCTGGCCGATGATGCGGGCGATGATGTCGGTCGAGCCGCCCGGCGCGAACGGCACGATGATCTTGATCGGCCGGTCCGGAAATTTATCGGCCACCGATTGTGCTGCGGCGCTTGTTGAAAGCCCCGCCATCGCTGCGGCGCACAGCGCGCCCCATAGCGCGTTTCGCATCCCGATGTATGTCACGCATTCCTCCCGGTCGTGCTTTCATTGGTCCCGGCCGCGTTGCTATTGTTTTCGGGCGGCGGACAGGCACCAGTTTGGGCTGGATAACGTGCGCCGCCAACCGGGAATCGCTAAACTTATTGTTTCGATTTCAGAAACGGCCAGGAAAGAGAGCACGTGGACCGGCTGCGCTGCATCGAGGTGTTCGTCGAGGTCGCGCGCGACGGAAGCTTCACCGGCGCGGCGCGCCGGCTCGGCATGTCGAAGGCCGCGACCACCAAGCACGTTGCCTGGCTCGAGCAGTCGCTCGGCGCAAAGCTTCTCAACCGCACCACCAAGCATGTCGGCCTGACCGAAGCCGGCGCGCATGCGCTGGCGCAAGGCCAGCTTCTGCTCGAAGGTTACGAAGAGATCGGCTCGAGCGCGCGGGAGGTGATCGAGAAGCCGCGCGGCGTGGTGCGGGTCGGCACGCCGCCGTCGTTCGGCACGCATCATCTGCTGCCGCTCGTCACGCGCTTTGCCGAGCGCTATCCGGAGATCCGCGTGGTGCTGATGCTCGATGACGGCAGCGCCAACCTGATCACCCAAGGGCTCGATCTGTCGCTTCGCATCGGCCCCGCGCCGGAGGACACCGGCCACATCGCCGTGCCGCTGACCAAAGCGCCGCAGGTGCTGGTGGCCTCGAGGGCCTATCTGCAAAGGAACGGCACGCCGAAGACGCCGGCCGATCTGGAGAGCCACAACTGCCTGGTCCACTCGCTGAAATCGCCGACCAACATCTGGCGTTTTTCCAGCAAGGCCGGGGAGGTGTCGGTGCGGGTGAAGGGCACGGTCGCCGCGAACTTCGGCGAGGCGCTGAAGCAGGCGGCGCTGCTCGGCCACGGCATCGCCATGCACCCTTATTACATGGTGTCCGATGACCTCAAGGCGAGGCGTCTCGTTGCGGTGCTGCCCGCCTACGAGCCGCTCGAGCTCGACATTTACGTGGTCTATCCGACGCGCGAGCACCTGCCGGAGCGGACCCGCCGCTTTCTCGAACTCCTCAAGCGCTGGGCGAAGACGCCGCCGGACTGGACCAGGGCCTCGGCGTTGAAACCTTGACCGCTCTGTCACGTTCTCCTGATCGACATTGACCGCCGATCGGGCGGACACCACATGGCAGTCGTTCCATGGCCACGCGCGTTGCCCTTTGGCCCAATACCGGGCCCGCATTTCGCGCGATAGTCTGGCCCATCGCGGGGGGCTGCCTGGAGGCACCCACATGCACCCACACCGCAACACGCTTCTGACGGCGGCACTCGCCGCCTTGCTGATTCTCACTTATTCCGATGCCGGGCTGGCCCGGTCGAAGAAGAGCAGCGCCGTCGAGGAACCGGGCGTCCAGGTGGACTCATATGGCGTTCCGGTCATCATGAAGGGCTATCGCACCGACAGCCGGAAGGCGAACCGCGCCGGCCCGGAACGGTCCGGCAAGCAGGCCTCGCGGCCGGTCCCGCGCGGCAGCAGCACCTACATTCCGCCGCCGATGCCGTCGCGCTCGACGGTCGGGGCCGCGAGCGGCCCGGTGGTCCAGCCCTACAATCCGCCGCCGATCACGACCTTCGGCGACCGGGTGAACAACGCGATCCAGTCCTATCCGCTGAACAAGGGCCTCGGCAACAATCCGACCGACATGCAGATGTATATCCGGCAGAACTCGAATTGAGTTCTGCGGCAGGGACACGACATTCGCACCGCGATCATCACCGGTCAGAAATCACAGGTGACGGAAGGCAGCCGACCGACCGCAGCGGAATAGAGAGTTGCCCAACGCATGATGAGGTTGAGGTTGGGTTCGGTTGAGTCATGCAGCCGCCCGTCGTTCCCGCACAAGCGGGAACCCGGGTGCTAGGCCTGAATCATGGCCCCGGGTCCCCACTTTCGTGGGGACGAACGGAGACAGCCGTTTCAACCTAAACTCATTACGCTTTAGTGCGAACACCACCGGATCGCACAGCCGATGCCGAAGGCGATCCCGGAAAGCGGCAAGGTCGTCACGAATGCAAGACCGGCTGCCGCGAGATAGCCAGAAACAGATTTTTCGTCGCGCAAGATGCGAAACGGCAACGTGTATACGAACGCCGCGATCACCAAGCGATAAAGCACAAACAGAACCGGTCCCACACCAGTCCAGCCAGCCCAGATCGGAATGGCGGCATCGGTCAACAATCGCGACACCGAGATAAGAGCGGAGGCCATCATGCAGCGGAGTATTCCCGCGGCGGCACTCCTGAACGAGTCGGGCAAAGCCTGACGCGGCTGCCGCGTTTGACGGTCTCGTCAGCTGCGGCATCCACTTTCCTGAAAACCATCGCCAGGCTGGACCCTATGCAGGCGGAGTTCTCAAAGCGAGAAACCTGCCGGCCTGCCGGGTCATTCAGCCCGCGAAGCTCGAGTTGATCATCAATCTCAAGACCGCCAAGGCGCTCGACATTGCCATCCCGCCAACCCTGCTCGCCTGCGCGGGAGGTGATCGAACAGCCGACCAAAGCGGACATTCGGCCGCGCCGGTATGCGCCCGGCGTTATCGGGCTGCGCGTTCGAATGACGGCCGCTATCGGCATGAGCCGGACATCGGCAGGTGGCGGGCTTCATCCCGGCCCCTGGGGTCGAAAGGGGTCATCCCCACCATGGTATGAGGTTGCAAGGTACAATATCGCCTTCCACATGGCCGACCTGACCCGGTACGCTGATGCCGGGACGCTGGGCTTCCCGGGCGTCGACGCCGTTCACCAGCGAACGGCTTCGGGTGAGGCATGACCGACAGTTGGTACTACACGAGAGACGGTCAACAGCTCGGCCCGGTGTCGCGCGCGCAACTCGTGGCCGCGCTGCGCCAGTCGCCTTACTGGCATCAGGAATATGTCTGGAAGACCGGCACTCCCGCCTGGGAGCAAGCCGGCTCGATCGAAGAGCTGTCGGCGGAGATGGCACAGTCGCATCTCGAAGCGCTTGCGCGACTCGATCACAGCAGCCCCGCCAAGGCCTCGGTGCTGGTGACAATTCTGACCTATGCGGGTTTGGCGCTGCTCGGGATGCTCAGCGCGGTCGCCTATTACCTGTTGTTTTGAACGCGCGGATCCGGGCAACGCGATTCCAGCGGCGACACGATCGAACGGCCGGCGGCTGCGCCGTGCGGCGAGCCGGAACGGGCGGTCGGCGCAACCAGTATGGTTGCCGATCCCTGAAAGTTTCATTTGCATTTTGAGGATCGTTTTAACAGGCGATTATTGTGTGATTGCTACGCTTCCCACCATTGCGGGCGTAGCTCAGCGGCAGAGCGGCACCTTTCCCAGATGACGACGGTGGTTCGAATCCATCCGCCCGCTCCAGCCTTCGCTCCTTGCGGGGCTTCGGCTCGGCAGGCCGTCCCTGCGACGGCTGTCGTGCCTCAGCTTCGGCGAAGGCGGATTACTCCCCGGTAGCTCAGTCGGTAGAGCAGACGGCTGTTAACCGTCAGGTCGGTGGTTCGAGCCCACTCCCGGGGAGCCATTTCCACCCCGAAACGCGCGGAATCCTCGATCGCCGGCGGACCCGCGTATTAGACCCGGGTTTCATCGCCCACCGGGCTATCCGGTTTCGCTCCTCGCCAAAGCGTGCTGCAATGGCACACGCGCAGCTTGAGGGAAGCGATGCGGCGGACCGGCGTTATTGCGGCGGCGATGGCATCGGCCGGAGCCCGGATGCGGAGTTGGCGGCCCCGGCTCTCCATGCCGCTGATGGCTGTCTCTGCGGCGTTGCTGGCCTGCCCGTTCGTCTCGCCCGCCGTGGCGGCCGAGCCGAAGCAGGTCGTGCTCCTTCACTCGTTCGGCCGCGACTTCAAGCCGTGGAGCGACTATGCCCGTACCATCCGCCAGGAGTTGGAACGGCAATCGCCCTGGCCGGTCGACATCACCGAGCACGCGCTGGTGTCGGCCCGCTTCAGCGACGAGAACCCGGAGCCGGTTTTCGTCGACTACCTGTGGGCCCTGTTCGCCAGGCGCCCGCCTGACCTGATCGTCAGCATCGGCGCGCCGGCCGCAGCGTTCGTGCAGCGGAACCGTGAGCGGCTGTTCACCACAACGCCAATGGTGTTCACGGCGGTCGAGCAACGCCGGGTCCAGCTCTCCTGGCTGACCGCCAATGACGCCGCGGTGCCGGTCTGGATCAACTATCGGGCCGCGCTGGAGAACATCCTGCAGGTGCTGCCGGACACGAAAAACATCACCGTGGTGGTCGGCACCTCGCCGATCGAGAAATTCTGGAAGGAGGCGATCGGCAAGGAGGCCGAGCCGCTGGCCGGCCGGGTCGCCCTCTCGTGGACCGATCATCTGTCGTTCGAGGAACTGCTGAAGCAGGCGGCCGCACTGCCGCCCAACAGCGCGATCTTCTGGGAGTTGATGATCGTCGATGCCGCTGGCGTGGTTCACGAAGGCAGCACTCCGCTGAAGCGGCTGCACGCCACCGCCAACGCGCCGATCTTCTCCTACGACGAGTCGTTTTTCGGCAACGGACTCGTCGGCGGCCCGCTGCTGCTGGTCACCGACACCAGCAGGCAGACCGCCGCCATCGCGGTCCGCATTCTCGGCGGCGAAAAGGCCGGCAACATCCGGATGCCGCCGGTCGAGTTCGCCAAGCCGATGTTCGACTGGCGGGAAATGCAGCGCTGGGGCATCAGCGAAAGCCGCCTGCCGCCCGGCAGCCAGGTGCTGTTTCGCGAGCTCACCGTCTGGGAGCGCTACCGCATACAGATTTCCACGGTCATCGGTCTGCTGCTCATACAGGGCGCGCTGATCACTTGGCTGATCTACGAGCATTGGCGCAGGCAGAGCGCGGAGGCACGCTCGATGCAGCAGATGGCCGAGCTCGCCCGCATGAACCGGCTCGCCACCGCGGGCCAGCTCTCGGCGGCGCTCGCCCACGAGATCCGCCAGCCGCTCGCGGCCATCGCCAGTTCCGGCAGCGCTGGCTTGAACTGGCTCAATCACGAGGAGCCCGATCTCGAAGAGGTCCGCGTCAACCTGCAAACCGTGATCAAGCAGAGCCATCGTGCCGACGACGTCATCAAGGGCGTCCGCGCCATGTTCAGCCGCGGCTCGACGGTGCGCACGCAGATCAACCTGAACGAACTCATCGAACAGGTTCTAATGCTGATGGAGCGAAGCATCGCCACGAAAAACGTAGCGCTCGACACCAGACTTGCGAACGATCCGCCACCGCTCGTCATGGCCGATCCGGTCCAACTGCAGCAGGTGCTGCTGAACCTGGTCTTGAACGCCGTGGAAGCGATGGCCGCATCCGATCATTGGGCTAGGATGCTGCAGATCGAGACCCGCATCGGTCAGACCGGAACCGTCATCGTCACGGTCTCGGACACCGGGCCGGGATTCGACCCAAAGGTGGTGGCCAACCTGTTCAGCCCGTTCGTCACAACCAAACCGCAGGGCATGGGCATGGGACTGTCGATCTGCAAATCGATCATCGAGCAGCATGGCGGTCAGCTGACGGCGGTGTCGATCGAACCGCGCGGCGCGCTGCTGACGATCGTGCTGCCGGCCGCGGGGGCAGACCAGGCCTAGCTTGGCCGATCACAGCGCCCACAGATTGCGGAACACGCCGGCCACCATCCGCTCATAGGGGATCGGCGTCTTGATGAGACCGAGCCCCTGCGCCAGGGCGTTGACGCCGGCCGTGGCCTGCTCCGTGATTCGCGGGTCGTAGAACGGCCGGTCGCGCTCAACGAGCGAGGCGATCAGCGCGGCTTCGTCCGGCGGAAACCGCCGCCGGCCGACCTCGGTTGCGCGCGCAGGTTCGGCACGAAGCGCCTGTTGCGCCTTGACGATGCCGCGGACGACGGCGGCGACGTCATGGCCGCGACGCGCGATTACGTTGTCGGTGGTGATCAGCGCCGCAAAGGTAAAGCGGCTCACGGCGGCATAGCGCGTGCCGTCGCGACGCGCGTCGATATGGATCCGTCCGATCCGCCGCTTGATCGAAACCTCCGCGCCCATGGCGTTGGCGAAGAAGCCGTCGATCGCGCCCGCTTCGAGCGCACGCGCCGCCATCACGCCGAAATTGACGTCCGCATCCTCGCCGCCCGGCAGGCTGACGATCTCGACGTCGCGCCCGGGCTGAAGCCCAAGCTCGACCAGGAACTGGCGGAACACGAGGTTCGGGCCCTGCGCTGCGGCGATCCGCAGCCCTTTCAGCGCCGACAGGTCGCCGCGCTCGCCCGGCACGTTGGTGCGGAGCACGACCAGCCACGGCGTTCCCTGCGCCAGCGCGACGACGAGCTTTGCGCCCTTCCAGTCCGGAAACGCGCGGAGCACCGAATGCGCGGGAGCCGCGAGAAAGTCGACCTCGCCGTCGCGGAGCGCCGGAAACGCCACGAGGGTTCGAAGGAGCTCGACATGCGCCTCGACGCCTTCGGCGCGGAAGAAGCCGAGCTCTTCCGCGGCGGTCGCCGGGAAGAACGTGTTGCTGACGAAGTCGACGCAGCCGATCCGCATGGTGTGAAATCCACTCCGGTCTGGCCCCCCGCGCCCGGCGGTGACGGCAGCGCTACAGTACCTGCTCCCGGGCGGTCCGGGAGCGGATCGTTTTGCCGCTCCCCGGATGCGGGACCAAAGGTCCAATGCAATCGATCACCGATCCGAATTGAGGAGTTGCACCATCCGGCTCGAGCCCGCGACGGCCGCTCCGAGCCTGGCAAAGCTCTCGACGTCGGCCCGCGCATCGGCGAGCCCGATCCAGTCGTCCGAGCCGAGCCTTGGAGCCCAGACGCTACACCGGTCGAGCAGATAGACGCCATAGAGCGTCGTCAGGCTGGCCGCGGCTGCCTCGCGGATCGCGCGCTGGATGCTGTGCGCCGTGAAGGCGGCATTGGTGACGACCGCCATCTCGACCAGAGCCTGCCGGTAGCCCGGGCGCGAGGCGACGCTGTCGCCGAACGCCTGCTGCAAGCGCCGGGCCGATGCATGAACCACGATCATCAACTGATCGAGGATTCCGCGAACCGTGCGGTTGGTCGCGAGCGCGAGGTATTCGGACGGATTGAGAAATACGTCGACCGCGGCCGATACCGCCCCGCAGCCGCTGTGGCCGAGCACGGCAACGAGCTTGAGGCTGTCGCCCAGATGCTCGATCGCATAGCGCAGACTGCCGAGCGCATCCGGGCCGGGCCCGTTACCGGCGACGCGACCACAAAGATGTCGTTCGGCCCGACGTTGAAGATCAGTTCGACCGGCACGCGCGCATCGGCACAGCCCAGCACCAGGGCAACGGGTGCTGCGCGACCGCGCCGCTGAGCACAAACCCCACCGGCGCGATGGACTGCATCCTGCCCGTTTCAGCGTTCTCCGGCTGCGCGAACAAGGACACGAGATTGCGATTGCCTTCGTCGAGCCGTGCGCGCGCCGCTGCGGCATCGCGCGGCGGCGAGCGGAGCAGACGATCTCCCTCAGTGCAGCGGTAGACGATCTCGAAGCCGGCCATGGCCGACCATCGCAAACCGTTGAACCCCATAAATTATACGTAGGTTTAGTTGGCATCGCGCGCGCCGTCCGCTCGCCGCGCCGATCGTCAGGACGCGGACGCCTCGGCGCGCTTTTTTGCGACATTGTAGGCGGCAAGCATCTCCTTGAGCACCGCCGAGGGGACGCTTCTGCTGCCGGAAATCAGCCGCGCTAGGTGCCCGCCCTTCGGCAGGAACGCGCTGTCGGGAGCAGCCTTGATCTTGTCGAGCAAAGCGCGCTGCTCGTCGGCATCGCGCGAGTTGGCGATCGACTCCGGCGCGCCCGTGACGATCGCGGCCGGTGTGCAGGTCGTGGTGAGCGTGCCGCCGCCGGCGACACTGCTCCATTCGCCCAGGTTGAAGCTCTGCGGCTGATAGACCGGGGTATCCACCACCGTTGCCGCGATCAGCTCGCGGTTGATGACCTGCAGGACGTTAAGCTTGCGTTCGTGCAGAAGCCGGACATTGGGATTCGACGGCTCGACGAATTGCACGAAGAAGCCGACGTCCGCACCGCCCGTGGCGACCGTATCGATCGCCACGGTGGCGTTCTGCACGATCCGGCTGTTGCGCGCCCGGCCGAGCCCGTCGGGATCGATCTTCTGCATGAACTCGAACGAGGCGCGCGAGCCGCCGTCGGCCACGGCAAATCGCAGGCGGCGCGCATGGCCGGCGACCTGGCCGAACCGAACCGTGGACATGTCCATGCGGCGCGCGACCAGCCACAGGCCCTCGCAGGCGAGCGTGCGGATGACCACGAGCTTTCTCGCCGCCTCGACGTTGTCGAGCGCCCAGCGGGCCAGCACATCAAGCTGGGCAAAGCCGAGCGAGCGCGGGTCGGCGAGCACGCGGGCGATGTTGTCGGGTGTCCCGCCGCTCGGCGTGCAGACGTATCCGCCGAACCCGGCCTTCGCCATGGCAACGGAAATCGGCGGGCAGAACTTGCCGTGATACGCGCCGGCCTCGCCCGCGGTGAAAATCGCCTTCGGTTGCTGCGCCTGCGCGGCCGCATCGGCGGTGAGGATTGCGGTCGCTGTCAGCGAGGGAACAACTGAACGGACCATTCGATGCTCCCTTCGTACGACACCGCACCCCTGCCAGCGCACGCGGCGGCGCGGAATGCCCCTCAGCGTGCGCTCTTCTGGATCGCGCTCATCAGCGTCTCGCCGCCGCGCTTCTTGCAGTAGCTGGCGACCGCGCGCTTGTTGTTGGCGAAGCGCTGGAAGTCGAACACCGGCTGACCTTTCGACGCGCGGAAGTAGCCGCTCATCCAGTAGGAGATCATCTGCTGCGCCTTGGCGTCGCCGGCGAGATATTGCTTGCAGGTGATCAGCGACATGTCGATCTTGACCTGGGCACCGGCCGGGCTGGGCTGTGGCGGCGACTGCTCGAGCGCCGCCATGATGGTGCGCGGCTGGTTCATGGTGCACCACTGCTTGACGCTGGCAATGTTGCGCTCGAAATCGTTCATCCCGACCGAGACGTAACCGAAGCGCTGGTTGAACCAGCCACTCATCCAGGCCGAGAAAACGTCGGCGCGGTCCGGCGGCATTGCGAGGTAGTCGGCACAGGTGACCCGCGTCATATCGATCGTCATCTGCGCGTGGCCAGCGCCGGGTGCGATCATCGCAGCGAATGTCAGTCCGAAAATCAGCTTGCGCATCGGGCCATTCTCCAAATGTCAGATGATGTCGGGATGACACGCCCCGCAACCGACGCGCGGATGGAAGCTCCGGCCCCCCAACACCCGAAAAAAAGCCGGCCCGCCACCGTCCCACAAGGTTTCGACCGCCCGCTATTGTCCTTGGGTTTAGGTCGGCAGCCCCGGCCATTGGCCTCAGGTCCAATGTACGGAGCGACCGTTTTCGGGGACACTGCGCGCATATGGGCGGGGATGCGGGGAAGGCATCCGACGTCACGCGACCCTTTCGGTGTTGTGCGGCGCATGCTTTGCTCGCGCACCGTCGGAGGCATGGTGGGGCCGATGGCCAGGAAAAAGTCAGAGCGAGGCTTGCGAAAAACCGCGCGGCCGCGCCCGGTGCGCCGGCGGGCGGCCAAGCCTGCGCATGCCGCGGCCAACGTCACGGCCGCCTCGCCCGAGCTTCGCTTCATCTATGACACCGCGCCGATCGGGCTTGCGTTCCTTTCGCCCGACTGCCGCTACCTGCAGATCAACCAGCGTCTGACCGACATCTGCGGCATCTCGGTCGAGGATCATCTCGGCAGCACGGTGCGCGACATGGTGCCGAAGCTCGCGGACCACGTCGAAACGCTGGTGAAATCCATCGTCAGAAGCGGCAAGCCGGTCACTGGCATCGAGGTCAACGGCCAGCGGGCCGATGGCGTGGGAGCCGACCGCTGCTGGCTGACCAATTGGTATCCGCTGAAGGGGCCGGACGGCCGCGTGCTCGGCGTCAATGTCGCCGCCGAGGAGGTCACCGAACGCAAGCGCGCGCAGGCCGCGGTGGTGACGAGCGAGGCGCGTTATCGCGCGCTGGTGACCGTGACCTCGTCGCTCGTGTGGACCGCGACGGCCGACGGACGGTTCATCGCCTCGCCGGAATGGCGCACCTTCACCGGCCAGTCGCGCGAGGAAACAGAGGGCTCGCGCTGGCTCGACGCGGTGCATCCTTACGACCGCGACCGCGCCAACGAAATCTGGCGGCGGTCGGTCGCGAACACCGCGCCGTTCGAAACCGAATACCGCATCCGCCGCCGTGACGGCGTCTATGTATGGCACCAGGTGCGCGGCAACGCCGTGCTGGAGCCCGACGGCGCGGTGCGCGAATGGGTCGGTCTCTGCGTCGACATCGACGAGCGAAAGGCCGCGGCCGAGCAGCGCGAGGTGCTGCACCGCTCGGTCGAGCAGGCGCTGGAGCTTCTGGTCAGCGTGAGCGCCGCAGCAAGCGCGGCGCTCACCACTCAGGCGATGGTGGAAAAAAGCCTCGAGCGGATCTGCAGCGCGCAGCGCTGGCAGTTCGGCCAGGTCTGGTATCCAGCCGGGCATCCGGACACAGCGGGCGGCCGCCTCACCTGCGCCAACGCGGCGGCGTGGAACGCCTGGGACTTCGCCGCGTTCCGGCAGCTCAGCGCTGAAACCGCGATCGCGCCCGGCGAAGACCTGCCCGGTCGGGTGTGGGAGACGAAGTCCGCGACCTGGTTCGAGGACCTGAGCTTTGTCGACCTGGGGTTGACAGGCATGGGCTTCGCGCCGTTTCCGCGGCTCCGCCCCGCCCTCGACTCGGGCCTGAAAACCGCGCTGGTGTTTCCGGTGATCCTCGGCGACGAGGTGCTCGCGGTGTTCGAATGCTACTCGCGCGAGAAGCGGCGGCCGGACCGCACCATTCTCGGGGCGGTCGATCAGCTCGGCCGCATTCTCGGCGACTTCTGGGTGCGCAAGCGCTCGGAAGCAGCACTGCGCGCCAGCGAGCAGCGCTGGCGCTCGGTGTTCGAGATGTCGTCACTCGGCGTGAGCCTCGTCGATCAGGGCATGAAATTTGTGGCGACCAACCAGGCGCTGCAGGACATGCTCGGCTACACCGCCGAAGAACTGCTGACGATCGATCCGGCCGAGTTGCTGCACGAGGAGGACCGCATCGCCGGCAAAGACCGCTTTGCCGCGCTTTGCTCCGGTGAGCGCAGCACCTACGACGTGGTGACGCGGTTCCGCCACAAGAACGGCACGCCGGTCTGGGTCAACTCGTTCGTCTCGACCATTCCCGGCAACGAAGACAACCCGCCGGTCTATTTCTCGACCGCGATCGACATCACCGCACGCCACAAGGCGGAAAGCGAGCTGCGCCGCACCGCAACCTATCTCGCCGAGGCCGAAAAGCTTTCGAACACCGGCGTCTGGTCGCGAAAAATCCCGGGCAACGAGCTGTTCTGGTCGCCGCAGGAATGGAAGATCTTCGGCCTCGACGCCGCGACGCCGCCCTCGCACGAGCTGTTCCTCGAACTGCTCCACCCGGACGACCGCCCCGTGTTCGACGAAATCGCTGCGCGCGCAGTGGCCGAGAAGGAGCCCTACGACATTTCCTACCGCGCGGTGCTGCGCGACGGCACCGTCAAGCACCTGCACACCGTCGGCCAGCCCGTGCTCGACGAACGGGGCGAGGTGGTGGAGATGATCGGCGTGACAATGGACCAGACCGAGCACGTCCACGCCCAGGTCGCGGCCGAGGCGGCGCAGACCGAGCTCGCGCGCGTCGCCCGCCTCACCACCATGGGCGAGCTCGCCGCCTCGATCGCGCATGAGGTCAACCAGCCACTCGCCGCGGTGGTCGCCAACGGCAACGCCGCGCTGCGCTGGCTCGACCGGCCCGTCCCCGAGATGACCGAGGCGAAGGATGCCCTCGAAGGCGTGATCGAGGAAGGCACCCGTGCCAGCGAAGTGATCGGCCGCATCCGCGCGCTCCTCAGAAACCGCAAGCCCGACTACGCCGCGACCGACATCAACGAGGCGATCCGCGAGGTGCTGGCGCTGACCCAGAACACGCTGCGCGGCCGGAACGTCATGGTGCAGACTTCGCTACCATACGAGGTGCCGAAGGTGCTCGGTGATCGCGTCCAACTGCAGCAGGTGATCATGAACCTCGTGATCAACGGCGCGGACGCCATGAGCGCGGTCACCGGCCGCCCGCGCATCCTGCGCATCGGATCGCATGTGAACGGCGCGGAACATGTCGTCATCATGGTCGGCGATTCCGGCACCGGCATCGACGAAGCGGTCAGGATGCGCGTGTTCGATCCGCTGTTCACGACCAAGAGCAACGGCATGGGAATGGGCCTGCCGATCTGCCGCAGCATCGTGCGGGCGCACGGCGGGGAGCTCTGGACCGCGCCGGCGCAGCCGCACGGCACCGAGTTCCGCTTCACCGTGCCGATTGCGGCTCGCTCTCCATCGGTCGCGCCGGTGTGAGGCCCGCCATGCCCGCCACGCCCAACCCCTTGCCGGAGAGCGAAGCGCAGGTGTTCGTCATCGACGACGATGCCGGCGTGCGCAAGTCGCTGGAGACGCTGCTGCGCTCGGTGGGCCTGCGCGTCTCGACGTTCAACGCGCCGGCAGAGTTTCTGGCGAGCCGGATCCCCGACGCGCCGAGCTGTCTCGTGCTCGACGTGCGACTCCCCGGCGTCAGCGGCCTCGACTTCCAGGCCGAGCTCGCCAAGGCCAATATCCAGGTGCCGATCATCTTCATCACCGGCCACGGCGATATCCCGATGACGGTCCGCGCGATGAAGGCGGGCGCACTCGAATTCCTGTCCAAGCCGTTCCGCGACCAAGATCTGCTCGATGCGGTGCAAGCCGGGCTCGACCGCGACCGGGCGCGGCGCGACAGCGACACGGCGGTGGCAGGGCTGCAATCGGCCTATCGCGCGCTGACCGCGCGCGAGCAACAGGTGATGCCGCTCGTCACCGCCGGCCTGATGAACAAGCAGATCGCCGCCGAGATCGGCGTGAGCGAGATCACGGTCAAGGTTCACCGCGGCAACGTCATGCGCAAGATGGGTGCGAAGTCGCTCGCCGATCTCGTGCGAATGGCGGACATGCTGGGGCTCGGGCAACCAAGGCCTTGAGCCGGGAACCCGACATACGAGCGCGCGATTGAGGTGTAGCGAAACCGCCGCCTGACGAACGGTTGCACGTCGCGTGCACACGCCACATGGAACCGCGGCGCGGCAATCGGTCGCGCTCCACAAGGTTTTTTAATGTCCGGTTTGCGCGTTCCGGTCTATACCGGCGTATAATCCAGTTACGCCTATAGGCATTGGATTCGTCCGTAAGCATCGTGGTGATGTACGCCGAATCTCCAGATATTCGTAAAAGGCGACAGGACTGATCCATTGCCAAAGATGCCGATGATTTCAATTGTTGATGACGACGATGCCGTCCGGAATGCCACCAGGGCGCTGATCCGGTCGCTCGGCTATCACGTCGCGACGTTTGCGTCGGCCGAAGAGTTTCTCAAATCCGACCGGCTGCACGAGACCTCGTGCCTGATCTCCGACGTGCAGATGCCGGGCCTCAACGGGCTGGAGCTTCAGGAGCATCTGACCGCCGCCGGTCACCGCATCCCGACCATCTTCGTGACGGCATTTCCGGATGACCGCATGCGCGACCGCGCCATGCGGTCCGGCGCGGTCTCCTTCATGAGCAAGCCGTTCAGCGAAGCCAACCTGATCGTCTGCCTCGATCGCGCGCTGCAGAAGATCGCCTGATTTCCCGCGTCTTTGCTGGCTTTCCGACGGGTTACCCCTTTCCGGCGGACGTCCCCTAAACCTTCGGATAGGTGCGGTGACCCTTTCGATAACCGCGCTGACCTCATGGACAATGGAGCGGCCGCGCCCACCCCCGTAAGACTCTCCGTCAAGAACGAACTCCGACGGGGAGCTGACCATGATCAAGATCGCCGTAACCGCAGCGCTCGCCGCCATCGTCGTCGCCGACGCGGCGTTCGTGCCGGCCTCGACGCCCGCAAGCGCGACGACCGAACGGCCGCGCGGCCTCAAGGGCGATCGACTGCAGATTCGCCCACAGGGTCCGGGCTGTACCGACGCGGTGTGGCCGAGCTATTCGGCCGAATGCGTCGGCAACCGCCGCGAACCAGCCGACACACACTCGAACCGCATCGTGCGGTCGGTCTGAGCGATCAGCCGCAGGGGCCTGTCATGGCACGACTCTCGACCCACGCCGCAGCAGCAGCCGTCACCGCGCTGGGCACCGTGCTCGCCGGCACTGCCTGCGCCGAGCCGCTCGGCTTTGCCCCGCAGCAGCAGCAAGTGTTCCAGCAGGTCATGCCGGAGCGCGACATCTACCCGCCGACGGATGAAACCCGGACGATGCCCGCGCGGCTGCGCCGGCAGATCGTCAGCTATCCGACCCGCGAAGCGCCCGGCACCATAGTCATCGATACGCCGGCGACGCGGCTCTACTACGTGCTCGGCGGCGGCAAGGCGATCGCCTACGGCATCGGCGTCGGCCGCGAGGGCTTCACCTGGTCCGGCGTGCAGACGATCTCGCGCAAGTCGGAATGGCCGGACTGGATCCCGCCGCAGGAGATGCTGCAGCGCCAGCCCTATCTGCCGCGCTTCATGGCCGGGGGACCTGCGAACCCGCTCGGCGCGCGGGCGATGTATCTCGGCGGCACGATCTATCGCATCCACGGCACCAACGCGCCGGAGACGATCGGCACGCATGTGTCGAGCGGCTGCATCCGCATGGTCAACGAGGACGTGATCGACCTCTACAACCGCGTCAGCACCGGCACCAAGGTCGTGGTGCTGCCCGACCGGCCGCGTGTCGCCGCACTGCCGAGCGGAGCGGAGCGACGCGAGGAGCCAGCGCGGCCACTCCACAGTGCTGTGGCAAAGCCTGTGACGGTCGCGTTCGTCGAACCGCACGCGCGCGAGACGTTCGCAAGCGCAGGCTCCATTCGCCCCTTCGGCCTCTACTAAGGAAAGGATCTACGCGGCCCCGGTCCCCCCTCCCCCACCCGACCAGGATCGCGCGCGGCTGGCTCTCTCCCCGGAGCCAGCCGCACTCTTTTGCGGGCGCGGGCGAGTTCCTCCCGCGTCTATACCAACGTCTAGTCCGGTGATCGCTTGGCATAGCGCCGCCGTCCTTGTGTTCAATGGAGCGGCGGTGCGCGATGGATTAGTTTTCCGCACCAGACAGAACGGCATGATCAGGATCGCGCAACGACGATCGTCATAGCAGGGAGAAATCCGATGCACCCCACGCTTCGTCGCGCAGGCAGCACCACGCATCTGAAGATCGTGTTGGTGTCGCTGGTTGCCGCCATTGTCGTCGTCGTTGTCGGCTTCAACGCGCGAACCACGAGCTTCTACACCGCGGACGGCCCGGCCGTCGTCAAGGCCAAGCCTGCGGCGGATTACGCGGGTCAGCAGCGCGCCACGGTTCGCTGAGATTGACGTTTGTCGTGCGGCTGCTCCAGGGACGCGAAGACATGACCTCGGCCGGTCAGCAACTGTTGCGGGACCGCGAAAGCGATCAGCCTCGACGTCCCGATCATCCTGCAGCAGCGCGCTGTCGAGGTGACTGAATAAGCGGCGATGAGTCCCTGGCCTGAACCGGATCGTTGCAGTTGATCCTAATTCGTATCCTGTCTCGGCGCAGTGCCGGAAAACGTCGATCGGTCTTACGACAGCTGCCGGCAAAACTCTTGACGCCCGATCGCCGACGGCGGACAGCTGCCGCTGTTTTTCTAATGATCAGTCTCCATTTCCAAATTTTTCAAGGAGGCGCAAATCGCAACAAAGATCGGCTTTCTCGGCGCGACCGACCCAACGGTCTGGAAAGACTATTTGAGCGCGTTCAAAGCCAAGCTCGGTGGACTTGGTCCGATCGGCCGCTCGCCAGTCCAGGTGATCGACATGTGGGCGTACGGTTTTGCAGACCAGTACGAACAACTCGCCAAGGTTTTCGCCAACACGCTGAAGGTGGATACGATCGTCACCTCGGGCACTGAACCCGTGAAGCAGGCCGCATTGGCCGTTCCCGACAAGCCGGTTGTTTTCGCATCGGCAGGCGGGCCGCTTCCGACCCTTCCGAACATCCATGGCGCCTTGAACGAACAGACGACGCCAAGCCTTGCCAACAAGCGCTTCACCATCCTGAGGCAGATGTTGGGAGGCGGACCGGGACCCAACCCGAAGATTGCCTTGCTTGGCAGCTTCGACGTTCCTAACGTCGTTGCGGAGGCGAACAACATCTATGGCAACAACGGCGCGGGGCATGGCAACGAGATCGACGTGCTGCCACGGATCGACATCCGCGCCCCCAGCCAGATCGAGTCCGCGATCAACGATCTGCCAATGGATGTGAGGCTGCTTATGTCTGCACCGATCCGATGTTCACCGAGTATCAGCAGGTCATCATCGACACCGCAAACGCGAAGGCGATAGACGGGCCCGCCGGCACGCGCCTGCCAACGATGTTCGCATTTCACGAGTACGTCGCAAGGCCGGGCGGCGGACTGATGTCGATGGGCCCCAACTTCGTCGAAATGTTCGAAAACGGGGCCGTGACGGCGCACGACATCATAAACGGAGGAACGCTTCAGAAATACGGCGTGAAGGTCCTGGCCCAGGACAAGCTGGTCATCAACACGCAGACCGAACCTTGGTCAAAGTGGTCATCCCCAATTCGGTCAAGCAGCAGGCGGAGCTATGGCCCTGACCGCTCACGCCTCGTCCAGGCAGGAACCACGCCCCAGACCTCAGCCTTGCGACACCGCCCGGCCAGAGCCGGGCGGTGATGTCATCGGCGGGATGGCTCACGGATGCCGCTCGAGCCAGCGGTCGATCCGCTCGGTGAGCTTGTTGATGGCGCTGGCCAGCCGCTCCTCGCTCGCCGCCAGCGCCTTGGCGGTCGGATGCTCGCGCGCCACCTCGACCTTGAAGTCGTTGAGGGCTGCCGTGAGCGTATCCTTCACCGCCTCGATCTTCTTGTGCAGCCCGCGCAGGTCGGCGCTGCGCTGCTTCCAGAGGCCGAGGCCTAACCCGAGGATGCCGATCAGGACGCTCGCGGTGGTGCCGAGCTGGCTCCAGGTGAACAGATTTTCCATCACGCCCCGCCTTTCCCGCCCGGCGGCCGGGCGAACTGCGCGCAGCCCTTGCGCTTGCCGGTTTCGTTGTGGGTGCGGATCGACGCGCTACGACCGGGCCCACGTCTTCCGTCGACGCGGCGACGCGGCATAGGCGAGCGAAGCGACGCCATCCTGCGCCGCTAAGCTGCCTGTGAGCCCTTCGCCGCATCGCGCGCGGCGATGAGCTCGCGATATTCCGCCTGCATCGCATTCGCCATCGGGCCCTTCCAGTATTCCGAATGCCGGTCGCCCATCAGCGCTTCGATCGAAGCGATGCGCTGCGCGAGCCCTTGCGAGGCCGGCGTGAAGCCGTCCGGCACGAGCGTCCTGCCCGGCTCGATCTGCCGCGCGATCTGCGCCAGCACCTGCGCCATCACCGGGTTGTCGCCGATGCGCGAGCCGTCGGCCATGCGGCCGGCGAGGAAATTCTCGGCAAGCCCCTCCGGCCACTTGGTCAGCATGTTCTCGATCGCGTTCTTGTTGCGCTTGAAATCCTGGCCCTTCCAGGCCTCGCGCAGCGTATCCTCCGCCTGGTCCTGGAACGCCGCGTCGTTCTCGTCGCGCGCTGACCGTGCCTGGTCCTGCAGTTCGTAGTAGCGCGCCGCCATCCTGCCGAACGCCGCCTTGTCGATGTTGCCGTCGAGGGCCGCGCCGGCGAACTTCAGCATGATCGCCTGGTCGGCCTCGCTCAGCACCGTGCCGTCGGGCAGCGCGAGATCTTTCATGTAGTCCTCGGCGCTCGCCGGCAGCCCCATGTCGGCGCGCCATGCAGCGACGTCTTCGGGCGTCGCGTCGTTCCCCGGCACGCGGCGATATTCGCCGGACGAAAGCTTGCCGCGCAGGCTCACATGCGCCTTGCCGAAATCGGACTCGCTTGCATAGCGCTCGAGCTGCCTGGCGAGTTCGCGGTCGTCGCCGGCGATGCGCTGCCGCCAGTCGGCGGCGGACGGGTTCTGCTGTTGGGTTGCCGGTTGCGGCGACGGCTCATTGAGCTGCGGCACATTCGGTTGCGACGGTTCGACCATGGTCTCTCCTGCTTTTGAAGAAGTCTGCGAAAGAAAGCGCAATGTCATTCCGGGGCGCGAGCGCGGCTCGCGAACCCGGAATCCAGCTCCGGAGAAAGTCCCTGTTGGGCTGGATTCCGGCCCAGCCCTTCGGGGCCGCCCCGGAAATGACCGCGGAGGTTCACCCTGCTTGCGGCTTCGGCGTCTCGAGCCCCGGCACGCCGTTCGCGTGCTTCACCAATTGCCGGCCGACATGCGCCTTGCCGAGCGCGTAGTCAGTCTCGCGCGCGCCGTCCGCGCCGGGCCGGAACGGCTCGTCGTAAGTGCGGCAGAGCTTGTGGATCATCCAGTCGAGCGCGAGCCGCTGCTGCGCGGGCGTCGCCTCGCCGCGCGCCAGCATCTTGATCGCGTAGCTCTCGGCCGCCGTATAAGGAGCCGGCAACAGCGGGGAATGCTTGTCGATTTTCATGGCGCCATCTCCGGTGCGGTCTCTTGCGCGATCCGCCCAAGGCTTCCGATCCTATTGATTCCGCCAAAGAAATTATTGAGCTCTGGTATTTCTGAAGGAATATGCTATCTTTCTACTGAAAGACTTTTATTTAATATTTTCTATGAAACAGACCATGCGCCCCAACCCCCACCCCGCACCTGCCCCCTCGGACTCCGCGATCGTCACCAAGGCCGCCGTGCGCGCCGCCGACAAGCTCGGCCTCACCAACAGGATCCTCGCCCGCGTGATCGGCGTCTCCGAGGCGAGCGTGTCGCGGATGAAGAAGGGCGAGTTTCCGCTCGAGCCGCATCAGAAGCCGTTCGAGCTCGCGGTGCTGTTCGTCCGTCTCTATCGCTCGCTCGACGCGGTGGTCGGCGGCGACGACGCGGTGGCGCGCGCCTGGATGGCCAACGAGAACACCGCGCTCAACGCCGCGCCGCTCGAGCTTATTCAGAACGTCGCGGGCCTGACCAATGTCATCCAGTACCTGGACGCGCGACGCGCTGTCGTCTGAGAGCCGTCCCGTTACTGGCCGCTGCTGGCGGCTGGTCGAGGCCCAGCATCACGTCTCCACCGTCAAGCTCACCGACAACCAAGAGGAGCAGGAGCGGCTCGAACAGCTGCTTGAGGAAACCAAGCCCGCGATCCCCGCGGAATGCATCCACCTGCGCTATCTCCTGTTCACGCCGTTCCGCTATGGCGCGCCCTACCCGCGCGGCTCCAGGTTTCGCCGCGCGGGCTTCACCCAAGGCGTGTTCTACGGCGCGGAGCTTCCACGCACCGCGGCGATTGAAGTGGCGTTCTATCGCCTGCTGTTCTTCGCCGAGTCTCCGGCAACGCCCTGGCCGGCCAATCCCGGCGAGTACACTGCGTTCGCGGTCGACTATGCGACCGGCCGCGCGATCGACCTCCGCACGCCCCCGCTCGATCGCGACCGCACACGCTGGATACATCCGACCGACTATGCCGGCTGTCAGGCGCTGGCCGGCGAATGCCGCGAAGCCGGGATCGACGTGATCAAGTATCAATCGGTGCGCGATCCGGAGCCCGCGACCAACGTCGCGATCCTGCATTGCCGCGCGTTCGCCTCGGCCGATGCGGTAGAGCGGCAGACCTGGCGCATCCAGGTGTCAGCGACCGGCGCGCGCCTTCTCTGCGAAGCGCCGAAGGCGAGCTACGGCTTCGACCGCGCCGCGTTCGCGAACGATCCGCGGATCAAGGCGATGCAGTGGGAACGTTAAATTGATGGGAGGCGCTGAACGAAATTCGTCCAGGTAACCAACCCATGTAGAACTTTCTGCCCAACTGTCAACCCCTGCAGTGATGGCGCGTCAAAGACGTGCGTAAACGAGCTGATGACGCGCGACCACACACTGACCACGTTCAAGGCGATCTCCTGAGGTGGATACCCGGCTCACCCCGAGATGGTCGGTCTTTGGCGCTAGATGCGCTCTTGCCGATGCACGGTTGCCGGCCGCATGATCACAGCCTCTCAGGGGAGGATGCGATGACCGCCTTCAACGCCGTGCGCTTCCGGGTGAAGCCCGGGCACGACCAGGAATTTCTCGACGCGCACAAGGACATTGCCGGAAGCTGGCCCGGCCTCAAGCACGTCAACATGATCAAGACCGGCGACCGCGCCTATTGCATCATCGCCGAGTGGATCGACTTGGACGCGCTCGCGAACGCCCGGCCCGCCATGATCGCAACGCTCAATTCGTTCCGCGACACGCTGGAGGATCTGGGCGGCGGACTTGGCGTCACCGATGCCGTGGCTGGGCCGGTGGTTCTGGCGCTGAAGTAGCCAGGCAGGAGAAACTGTCATGAGGCGAAAGGCATTGCGATCAGTGTTTGCGGCGATGAGTCTCGCCGCGGCGGTTATGGCTTTCGGCTGTCCCGCCGAGGTCGAAGCAAGACCGGGCGGCGGCGGCAGAAGCCTGTCGCTCGGCAATCAGTCGGCCGATGCGGCGAGAAGCGCGGCCAAATCGAAGTCGAGCGCGAAGAAGACCGCTGCGAAGCGCAGGTCAGTTCGCAGAACGCCGGACGCTGGGAAAAACTAGTACCTACTTTTCATAGAACGTGAGTCGTGATTCAAGATCGGGATGATTCCCGAGGCAAGAGAAGTCTGCGT
>JAIESI010000033.1 GCA_019746135.1 Xanthobacteraceae bacterium | reverse complement strand
CGGCATAGGCGAACGCCTCGGACTGCCGCCAGGCATCGCGGCGGCGTTTCACGCCGGCGGCCATGGCTCGCGCGGCCCGCGGCAGCGCCCAGGCGAGAGCGGCCAAAGCGACGAGCGCCAGCAGCACCGCCGGCCCATGATCGAGCAGCAACAGCACCACGGCGCGCATGCCGGGCAACGCTTGACGCTCGGATGCAACCGGCGCTTTCGCCAGCGGGCTGTCGGCCACGTGCAGAACCACCGGCTCGATGCGGACCCGCTCGATCCGCCGGTCGCGGACGTTCCACCAGCCGATCTCGAGCTCCGGCAGGGTGAGATCGCCCGGCCGCTGCGGCATGTAGGTGGCCTGATCGGTGCGGCTCGCCGTGAGCGCGTCGGTGCGGCGATCGATGCTGTCCCGCAATTGCGGCTGCGCCGGATAAACCTGCGCGCCGGGAAGCTGCGCGAACGTCGTGGGCGGCAGCAGCATCGAAGGCGTGCCCTCGGCCTCGATCGTCACCGTGCGCGTCACCGCGTCGCCGACCTTCAATTGATCCGACGAGCGCTGGATGTCCTGCCGCACCGTGAGCTTCGCCGCCGAAACAAACGGATCGAGCGCCTGCGCCGCATCCGGGATCACCGCATCGAAGCCGACGGCGGGGATCGCGAGTTTCACCTCGCGCGTCGCCGGCGGCTCGGCCGCGTAGGTGATCGCGACGCTCTGCCCGGAGATGGCGTAGGCGCCCGGCTCCTGCGGATAGATCAGGAACTCGAACCGCACGCCGGCATAGGTGATGCCGTCGCGCTGCTCGGACATGTTGATCGTCGAGCCGGCGCGGGTCACCGCATTGCGGAGCTGGAAATCGGGCAGCACCGGCGGTTTCGTCATATAGTTTGGCGCCAGCACATCGACCGCCAGCGTCGTCTTTTGCCCAACGACCGTGTTCGGCGGATCGAGGCTCACGCGGACAATCGGCTCGGGTGGGCTCGTCTGCGCCACGCCGACGCCGGACATTGCAAGGCACAGCACCAGGAGAGCGGACCCCCACAACAGGAGTGCAGACCCCCACAACAGAAGTGCAGACCCCCACCCCAACCCTCCCCCTTTCAGGGGGAGGGAGCGCACCGCCCGAGCGGCGCCGGATGCGACATCGCAGCGCCTCATGGCGGGCTCCCGGGCGGGCGCGGCGCGGCTGAGTTGGCCTGGGTCGCGAACTTCAGCTTGAGGAAATCCGCCGGCGTGGTCTGCACCTGGCGCATCCAGGCCTCGGCCGCTCCGGCCGTGGTCAGCTCCTCGGGTTTCACCTGAATGCGCTTGCCGCCCTGCTGCTTCTCGTCGGTCTTCATCTCGTCGGCCTTGAGATCGGGCGGCGCGGGATTGTCCTTCTCCTGCTGCCGCCGCTTCGCTTCGGCGGCTTCCAGCGCCGCGCGCACGATGGCGAGATTGGTCTTCGCCGCCGCGTTGTCCGGCTGCTGCGCCAGCACGTCCTGATACGCCTTGATGGCTTTCTCGTAGGCGTGGTTCTGCGCCTCGGCGTTGCCGAGCGCGAATTTCCCTTCAATCGTCTCGACCTTGCGGAACGCCTCCGCGGCGGCGAGGAAGTCATAGGCGCGATAGGCGGCGATCCCGCGCCACATCGGATCGGTGAACAGCTTCGCCGCGCGGGCATAGTCGCCGCGGTCGAAGGCGATGCGTCCCTGCTGGTCGGGCGTGAGCCAGATGCCGGCAAAGCGGGATGAACCGTCGGCAGGCTGGGCATCGGCAGGCACCGCATGCAGCAGGACCAGCAGCACGATCCATTGCACCGTCATGCCGCGCCGGAACCAGAGCAGGCTGAGCAGCGCGATCGGCAGCAGCAGCCAATAGCCCTCATCGCGCCAGCGCGTGCCGGCCTGATCGGCCTGCGCGCTCTGGAAGCGGGTGTCGATGCGCCGCTCCAGCGCGCGGATATCGGTTGCGTCGATCGTCACCGGAACGCTCTCGATCGGCCGGCTGGCGCCGTCCTGCGGCGGCGCGATCGCAAGCATCAGCACGCCGTTGCGCCCCGCAGCGCGGCGGAGCGACGCCGCGTCAGCGGTGCCGAGATCATCGGCGACGAGCAGGACCGTGCCGGCGAACGGCTCGCCGGCGAGCGTCTGCGCTGCAAGCTCGAGCGCCGCGACCGGGGCCTTGCCCTGCACCGGCATCAGCCCGGGCGTGAGCGCTGCGAGAAACGGCTCGAGCACGCCGCGGTCGTCGGTCAGCGGCATCACCAGATGCGCGGAGCCGGCGTAGGCGATCAACCCGGTGCGCGCGCCGCCGCGCGCCGCCAAGAGATCGCGGATCTTCTGCTTGGCGCGCTCGAGCCGCGACGGCGCGACATCGGTCCGGCCCATCGAGGCCGACACGTCGAGCGCGATCATCAGCGGCGCCTTGTCCTCGACGAACGGCGGCAGCTCGCGCCGCCAGGTCGGACCTGCGAGCGCGACGACGCCGAGCAGCAGGACCGAGGCCACGAGCCAGGCCGGCCGGATCCGCCAGCGTTGCTGCGGCGTGACAGTCATGTGCTTCAGCAGGTTGGGCGCGATGACGCCGCTCCATTGCAGGTCGCCGCGCTCGCGCCGCAGGATGAGAACGAGTATCAGCGCCACCGGCAGCAGCGCGAGCAGCCACCACGGCCGCAGCAGATGAAACGATGAGAGGGCCTGCTCAAGCATGGCGCGCCGTCCCCGCGAACACGCCGCGCAGCAGCAGCAGCCACAGCCCGATCCCGAGAGCCACGGCAGCGCCGAGCGGCCACTGGAACAGCGGCAGCTTCGGACGCCAGGTCTCGGTCTGCAATTTCACCGGCGCGAGCTTGTCGATGTCGCCGTAGATCGCCTCGAGCTGCGCGCCGTTCTCGGCACGGAAGAAGCTCCCGCCGGTGGTGCTCGCGACCGCCCGCAGCGTCTCCAGATCGACGCGATTCTCGCCGGAGGCCTCCGGATTGCCGACACCGATGGTGTAGATCACAAGCCCGCGCTGCCGCGCGATCTCGGCGGCGTGCGCAGGCGGCACGCGGCTTGCGGTGTCGTTGCCGTCGGTCAGCAGGATCAGCATCCGCTGCTGCGCCTTGCCCGCCTCGAAGGTCTTGATCGCAAGGCCGATGGCGTCGCCGATCGCGGTCTGCTCGCCCGCCATCGCCACCTCGGTCTGGTCGAGCAGCAACTGGATGGTCTTCAGGTCCTGCGTGAACGGCGCCTGCACATAGGCGCGGGTGCCGAACAGGATCAGGCCGATCCGGTCGCCCTTGCGCCGCGTGATGAACGCATGGACCACCTGCTTCACGCCGTCGAGGCGCTGCAGCAGCTTCTTGTCGGGCGCCTCGAAGTCGCTCTGGTTCATCGAGCCGGAGATGTCGATCGCCAGCATCATGTCGCGCGCCGTGACGTCGTGGCTGATCGGATCGCCGACCCATTGCGGGCGCGCGAGCGCAGCGACGATCAGAACCCAGACGATCGCGGCGACGATCATCTGCAACGGCAGCCGGCGCAAGACCACGGCGCCCGGCTGCGGCGTCTGGCCGGTGGCAGCCGCGACGCGGGCAAAGAACGGAATCTGGACTGAGGCGCGCTGCTCGCGATAGGCCGGCAGCAGCCATAAGGCGAGGAGCGGCAGCGGCAGCGCGGCAAAGGCCCAGGGCCAGGCAAACTCGATCATGCGGCACACTCCACCCGATGCGCCTTGATCCAGTGCCGGACGACCGCGACCAGCGCGCGCGGGTCTGCCGGCACCTGCTGGTAGGCGGAGATTTCCAGCGACCGGCCCGGCCCGTCGGAGAACGCGCGCCCGCCGCAGGTCCGGTCGAGAAACGCGAGCCAGGCCGGTCCCGCGAGCGGCGCGACCTGCTCGCGCGGGAATGCGGCCAGCGCGGTGCGGCGCATGAGCGACGCGAGTGCGGCGGCGAGGTCGGCAGGCGACGCGTCGTCGAGCGTGTCCTCGATCCGGCCGAGCTCGGACAGGGCCGCGCGGCGGTAGCGATTGACAGACCACCAGCGCACCAGCCACGCGATGCCGGCGATCAGGCCCACCGCGAGCGCGGCAACCGCAAGCCGCGACTCCCAGGTCTGCGGCCACAGGCCGACCGGCGCGGGCAACGGGATGTCGACCAGGCCGGCGACCGGATCGGCTTGCGGCGCTTCAGCCAAGAGACGCTCCCGGTGCTTGCGGATTTCCGCCGCGGCCGTGGCGCTGCGGCAAGCGACCCAACAGGCGGCGAAGCTGGGGCGCGGTGTCCTCGGCGGCGCTGAGCGGCAGCACCGGGACGCCGATCTCGCGGGTCCAGGCGAACACGCTCCTGAGCCGCGCTTCGGTCATCTCCTGGATGTGCCTGCGGACGCTGCCGCTGCCGACCTCCAGCATGATCTGCAACTCGCCGTCGGTGACGGTCATGCGCGCGGACGGCGGCAGGTCGCTTTGCAGCGGATCGTGCACCAGCAGCGCCACCACGCTGTTGTGGGCGGCCATGCCGCCGACGATCTGCCGGGTCGTCGCGTCCGCACCGTCGAAATCGCTGACGATGATCACCGTGGTGTCATGCAAGGCAAGCCGCCGCGCCCGGTCGAGCGTGCGGTTGAGCATCACCGGATCGCTTGCGATGCCGCGGCCGACGCCGAGCGCCCGGTTCTGCGCGACGACGTGGCCGAGCAGTTGCAGCACGTTGCGCCGGCTGCGCTGTGGCCGGACCTCGGCGAGGTCACGGTCGTTGAACACGATGCCGCCGACGCGGTCGCCCGCGGCGAGGATGCGCCATGCGGCGACCGCCGCCGCCTGCGCCGCGGTCACCGATTTCATGGCCAAGCGGCTGCCGAAGAACATCGTCAGCCGCTGGTCGATCACCAGCAGGCCCTGCCGGTCGCGTTCCTCGTTGAACACGCGCACGTGCGGCTTGCGCAGCCGCGCGGTCACCTTCCAGTCGATCGAGCGCACGTCGTCGCCGGAGCGATAATCGCGAATCTCCTCGAAGTTGAGCCCGCGGCCGCGCATCCGCGAGGCGTAGCGGCCTGACAGCAGGCTCCCCACCGGCTGACGCGGCAGGAACGAGACGCGGCGGCCGCGCCCTTCCAGCGCGATCAGCTCGTCGAGATCGACGTAGACGCCCGGAACCGCGGCGGCGTTCTCGGCGGGCATGGCCTCAGCGCTCACACCGGCGAAACCAACGAAGCGATCTGGTCGATGGCCTGATCTGCGGTCACCCCTTCCGACAGCGCTTCGTAGGTAAGGATCAGCCGGTGGCGCAGGCAATCGTGCATCACCGCGCGGATGTGATCGGGCGTCACGAACGTCTGGCCGTCGAGCCAGGCGCGCACGCGGGCGCAGCGGTCGAGCGCGAGGCTGCCGCGCGGGCTTGCGCCGATCTGGATCCACTTGCTGAGCGGCTCCTTGTAGCGGGCGGGGAACCGGGTCGCATAGATGATGTCGACGATGTAGCGCTCCGCGGCATCGGACACGAACACGCCGTCGATCTCGCGGCGCGCGTCGAAGATCGCCTGCTGCGGGACCGGCGCGGGCTCCGGCTTCTTCTCGGCCTTCGGCGCCTGCGTGTTCTCCTCGCGGTTGAGCTTGATGATCGCGCCTTCGGTCGCCTCGTCGGGATAGGTGATCACGACATGCATCAGGAAGCGGTCGAGCTGGGCCTCCGGCAGCGGATAGGTGCCCTCCTGCTCGATCGGGTTCTCGGTGGCGAGAACCATGAACAGGTCGGGCATCTGATAGGTCTTGCCGGCGACGGTGACCTGCCGCTCCTCCATCGCCTCGAGCAGCGCCGACTGGACCTTGGCGGGCGCACGGTTGATCTCGTCGGCGAGCACCAGGTTGGCGAAGATCGGCCCCTTCTGGAACTGAAACTGCCCGCCCTTGTCGGTCTGCACGTAGATCTCTGCGCCGGTGACGTCCGACGGCAGCAGGTCGGGCGTGAACTGCACACGCGAGAGGTCGGCCGCAAGGTTCTTCGCCAGCGTCTTGACCGCCCGCGTCTTGGCAAGGCCCGGCAGGCTTTCGATGAGCAGGTTGCCGTTGGCGAGAAGGCCGATCAGCAGCGACTCGACCATGCGGTCCTGCCCGAGCACCGATTTGCCGATGCGCGCCTTGAGCTCCAGGATCGCATCGCGCGCCGGCGACGCGGCCTGGCTTTTGTTTTCCTGCGAAATCGGCGTGACGCTTTGCACTGTGGCCATGGGGCACCGCCTATTGAAACGAAAACACCTTCTTCCAGTCGCGCTTCATGTCGGCGAAGGTCCAGCCGCGCTTCGTGCCCTCGTCCAGCGCCTTGTCGAGCCTGCCGATGCGTGACTTCCGGTCGTAGGCGTATTCGCGCTCGGCATCGGTGTGATGCACGATGCCCATGAAGCGCGCGCCCGCGCCGGCGGCGGTCCATTCCAGCATCTGCCGATCGCCGTCGGAGTTGCCGAACGCGAACACCGGCCGCCGGCCGATGAAACGGTTGATGCCGACCGGCTTGCCCGGGCCATCGTCGACGAACTCGACCTTGGCGAGCTTCATCAGCACCGGCTTGCCGTCGGGACCCGCCTCGAACGTCGTCACGCCGGATGAACCAACCACCTGCTCGGGCGGAATGCCGTAGACCTTCCCAGCCCAGGGCCGCATGAACTCGATGCCGCCGCCGGAGACGATGAAGGTCTTGAAGCCGTTCGCGCGCATGTAGGCGAGCAGCTCAAGCATCGGCTGGTAGACCAGCTCGGTGTAGGGGCGGTTGAAGCGCGGATGGCGCGCGCTCGCGGTCCAGTCGAGCACGGTTTTGTGGAACTCCTCGACCGTCATGCCGGTGTGGGTTGCAGCGAGGATCTGGAGCAGCCCCTTCTCGCCGGACGCGGCGAGCGCCTGCATGTCCTTGTCGAGCGCCGCCTTGAACGGCTGCCTGCTGCGCAGCTCCGGCTTCTGTTCGGCCACCGCCTTCAGCCGGTCGAAGGCGAACGCAACCTGGAAATAGACCGGCTGCTCGCACCACAGCGTGCCGTCGTTGTCGAAGGTGGCGATCCGCTCGGCGGGCGGCACGAAATCCGCGCCGCCCGGCGTGGTCACGCGCGCGACGAAATCGGTGATGGATTTTTTCGTCGCGCCCTCGTTCCAGGAGGGAAGCGGATCGGACTGTGCGACGGCAGCCTGCAGGAACGAGACAACAAACGCGAACCCGAGCAGAGCCGGGACAAGACGACGCGTGGTCGGATTCATGGACGTGCCGTTACGGTTTTGATCGAGGGACGCCGGCCGGTTCTATTCCGGCCGACGCATCGCTCTTCGCTTCCGTCAACGCGGCTTGATGCCTTCCAATTCCTTGAGCCGCTTCATCGCGTCCTGCTGACGCAGCATCGCGTAGTTGATGCCTCCCACATTCAGCGAGCTGCCTGCCTGAGACGGGTATTGGTCGAAGTCGGAGAACAACTCCTTGACCTTTCCCTGAATGGGCACGAGCAGCCAGATGTTGCGCGCGAGGAAATCGATCGCGCCGCCGCCTTCTTCAAGCCCTTTCTCGTAGGGGTCCATTCGCAGGTTGGCGATCAAGGCCCAGGCGGATGCCTCGCGAACACCGGTTGCGATATTGCCTTTCTGCGTCGCGAAGCTCAGCTTCCAGTCATTCCAACGGATCGCGTTCAGGTTTCCGCCCTGATCGAAGTAGTACATCACATCGCGCGGCGGCGTCCTGGTTTCGCCTTTGAAGAACGGCAGGAAGTTGTAGCCGTCGAGATGGACCTTGAAGGTCTTGCCGCCGGCCTGGAAGCCGGTCTTCATCCGCTCCTTGAGATCGGGAATGCCGGCTGCTGCTGCGAGCGTCGGCATCCAGTCCATCAGAGCAATGGGCTCGTTGATCTGCGTGCCGGGCCTGATCGTGCCCGGCCAGCGCACCATCATCGGAATGCGGAAGCCGCCCTCCCAGGTGGTGCCCTTCTCGCCCTTGAACATCGTCATGGCGCCGTCCGGCCACAACGCGATCTCGGCGCCGTTGTCGGTGGTGTAGAGCACGATGGTGTTGTCGGCGATGCCGAGATCGTCGAGCTGCTTGAGGAGTTCGCCGACGTGCCCGTCATGCTCGACCATGCCGTCGGCGTGGATGCCCTTGCCGGTCTTGCCGAGCGATTCCTTCTTGAGGTGGGTGAAGACGTGCATGCGCGTCGAGTTGAACCAGACGAAGAACGGCCGGTTGGCGCGGGCCTGTCGGCCGATGAAGTCCTTCGCAGCGCCAAGGAACTCCTCGTCCACCGTCGGCATGCGCGCGATGTTCAACGGCCCGGTGTCCTCGATCTTGCCGTCGGCCGACGACTTGATCACGCCGCGCGGGCCGTATTTTTTCCTGAACTCCGGGTCCTTCGGATAGAAATAGCCCTCCGGCTCCTCCTCGGCGTTGAGGTGATAGAGGTTGCCGAAGAACTCGTCGAAGCCGTGCCTGGTCGGCAGGTGCTCGTCGCGGTCGCCGAGATGGTTCTTGCCGAACTGGCCGGTGGCATACCCTTGAGTCTTCAGCACGCCGGCGATGGTCGGCATCCAGTCCTGGATGCCGTGCGGATCGCCCGGCATGCCGATCGTGAGCAAGCCGGTGCGAAACGGCTCCTGACCGAGGATGAACGAGGCGCGGCCGGCGGTGCAACTGTTCTGGCCGTAGGCGTCGGTGAAGATCGCGCCTTCGCGGGCGATGCGGTCGATGTTGGGGGTGCGGTAACCCATCAGGCCCATGGTGTAGGCGCTGATCTGCGGGATGCCGATGTCGTCACCGAAGATGACGAGGATGTTCGGCCTGCCGCCGGCCGCAGGTGCGGGCTGGGCCTGCGCCTGTGCGACCTGAACCGGCGCGGTTGTGCCTAGCGCCGAGGCTGCCACAAGCGTGGTGCCGCCGAGAAGAATGTTGCGCCGGTTCGGGCTCTGCTTGCGGTCATTTCCATTTCGAGAATTCATGACGGCTCCATTTCGGCATTGATGAGCAATTAAACGAGTCACTGTGTCTGTCGGCGGCTGGCGCGCACCCCTTGGTGCGCGCCAGCCACCATGCTCGCTTCGGTCTCTGCATTGCCTCGCGCGGCGTCGACGGATCAGCCGCCGCGCCCCACGGTCTCGAGCTGCTTCTGGATTTTCTCCAGGTTGAACGAGCCGGGCGTCTGGCTCGGCGGATAGTCCTTCATCGACATGAGGAACTTGCCCGCCATTTGCTGCATGGGCACGATGACGAACACCCGCGACAGGAACCAGTCGTTGTAGGTGTTGGAGCTGTGCTGGGCGCGCTCGAACGGATCGCGCCGCAGGTTGAACAGCAGCGGCACGCGCAGCTCGGTGAACGGCTCGCGCCAGACCTCGAACGCCATGCCGCGGTTCTCCAGGAACACGGCCTTCCAGTCCTCGTAGCGGATTGCCACGACGTGACCGTCGTCGTTGACGTAGATGAACTCCTTGCGCGGCGACTCCTTCACCTTGCCGGTGAAGTAGTCGAGCATGTTGTAGCCGTCGATGTGGTTGCGGTAGCGGCGGCCGTTCAGGTCGACGCCGTTCAAGAGCTTCTGCTTGACGTCGGGATCGCCGGCCGCGGCCGCGAGCGTCGGCAGCCAGTCCTCGTGCGAGACGATGCCGTTGAGCGTGATGCCGGCAGGGAACTGGCCGGGCCAGCGGGCGAAGGCCGGGACGCGATAGGCGCCTTCCCAGTTCGAATTCTTCTCGCTGCGGAACATGGTGGTGCCGGCATCAGGCCACGAATTGAAGTGCGGGCCGTTGTCGGTCGAGTAGAACACGATGGTGTTGTTGGCGATGCCGAGGTCGTCGAGCGCCTTGAGCAATTGCCCAACGTGCCCGTCGTGCTCGGCCATGCCGTCCATGTACTCGCTGCTGTTCGGACCGGCGAGGTTGGTGTGCTCCTTCTTCACATGGGTGCGGAAGTGCATGCGGGTGGCGTTCCACCAGCAGAAGAACGGCCGGTTCGCGGTGTTCTGCCGCTTGATGAAATCGATCGCGGCGGCGAGCGTTTCCTCGTCGACGGTCTCCATCCGCTTCTTCGTCAGCGGGCCGGTGTCCTCGATCTTGCCGTCGGCCGAGGCCTTGAGGACGCCGCGCGGACCGAAGTTCTTGCGGAAATTCGGGTCCTTCGGATAGTCGCGGTTCTCCGGCTCCTCCTCGGCGTTGAGGTGGTAGAGGTTGCCGAAGAACTCGTCGAAGCCGTGCTGGGTCGGCAGGTGCTCGTCACGGTCGCCCTGATGGTTCTTGCCGAACTGGCCGGTGGCGTAGCCACGGCTCTTCATCACGGTGGCGACGGTGACGTCGGTCTGCTGCCAGCCTTCCTTGGCGCCGGGCAGGCCGACCTTGGTCATGCCGGTGCGCACCGGCACATTGCCGCCGAGGAAGGCAGCGCGGCCGGCGGTGCAGGACTGCTGGCCGTAGTAGTCGCTGAACGACAGGCCCTCGCGGGCGATGCGGTCGATGTTGGGCGTCGAGTAGCCCATCATGCCGCGGTTGTTGTGGCTGATGTTCCAGAAGCCGATGTCGTCGCCCCAGATCACCAGCACGTTGGGCGGTCGGCCGGTGGCGGGGGCGGCGGGCCGCGGCTGGGCCTGCGCCTGCGCGACCTGCGCCTGCGCGACCTGCGCCTGCGCGACCTGGGCCGGTGCGCCTGCGGCGAGTGCGGTGGCCGCGAGCGTGGTGCTGCCGAGCAGGACCTTGCGGCGGTCCAGTGCGCCGTTCTCGGCCTTTCTTCCGTCACGCATGCCGTTGCTGCTCATGACTCTCTCCTCGTTAAACACACAATGCGGTCTGAATTTTCTCGCGCCGAAACGCCGGCATTCCTGGAAAATCCACTTGTTGCGCGGCCAGGCGGCGTACTACCGGCCGCCCAACCTCGCCGCTTGCGATTTGATCAACGCTTCGACATCACGCTGAACCTGATCGATGGAGAAGCTTTGCTGCTCCTGGCTCGGCGGGAACTCGACGAAGGTCTTGAGGAAATCGATGGCGCGAAACATCGACTGCATGATCAGGTAGCTTCGCCTTGTCGTCCAATCGTAGTACTGGTCCGACACGACGTCGGCGCGTTCGTAGGGATCCATCCGGAGATCGAACACCTTCGGAACTCGCAGGCAGACGAACGGATAAGTCCAGACCTGGAAGCCGCCGCGATACGGCATCTCGCAGAACACCGCCTTGATGTTGCGATAGCGGAACGCGACGAGCACACCATCGTCGTTGAAATAGGGAAATATCTCGCGGGCGCTTTTCGGCTGCTGGCCGGTCAGGAACGGAAGCTGATTGTAGCCGTCGAGGTGGACCTTGAAGGTCTTGTTGCCGACCGGAGCCCCCTTCAGCAGCCGCTCCTTGATGTCGGTGTCGCCGGCGGCGGCGAGCAGCGTCGGGAACCAGTCGAGGCCGGAGAACATCTCGGTGGTAACCTCTCCGGCCTTGATGCGGCCGGGCCAGCGCACCATGGCCGGGACGCGGAATGCGCCTTCGTAATTGGAGTCCTTCTCGTTGCGAAACGGCGACGTCGCCGCATCGGGCCAGGACCAACGGTTCGGTCCGTTGTCGGTGGTGTAGACGACGATCGTGTTGTTGGCGATGCCGAGGTCATCGAGCAGCTTGAGCAGCTTTCCGACTCCCATGTCGTGCTCGATCATGCCGTCGGCGTATTCGTTGTCAGGCATGCCGCTCTGGCCGCGCATCGACGCGCGCACGTGCGTGAAGATGTGCATGCGGGTGAAGTTCATCCACACGAAGAACGGCCGGTTGGATCGGACCTGGCGCTGGATGAAATCGACGCAAGCGTCCGAGGTTTCGTCGTCGATCGTTTCCATCCGCTTCTTGGTGAGCGGGCCTGAATCCTCGACCTTGCCGTCTGCCGCCGACTTGATGACGCCGCGCGGCGTGTAGCCCTTCTGGATCAGCGGGTCGTCCTTGGGAAAGGACGGCTGCTCCGGCTCCTCCTCGGCATTGAGGTGATAGAGATTGCCAAAGAACTCGTCGAAGCCGTGCGCAGTCGGCAGGTACTCGTCGCGGTCACCGAGATGGTTCTTGCCGAACTGGCCGGTGGCATAGCCGAGCGGCTTGAGCGCCTGGGCGATGGTGATGTCGCGATCCTGGAGACCCACGGTCGCGCCGGGAATGCCGACCTTGGACAGGCCGGTGCGCTTGGGCGTCTGACCGGTGATGAACGACGAGCGTCCCGCCGTGCACGAGTTCTCCGCGTAGTAATCGGTGAACATCATGCCTTCGCGGGCGATGCGGTCGATGTTCGGCGTCTTGTAGCCCATCACCCCGAACGAATAGGCGCTGACGTTGGTCTGGCCGATGTCGTCGCCGAAGATGACGAGGATATTCGGCCGTTGACCGGACGGCGCCGCGGGTGCCGGCGCAGCGGGACGCTGCTGTGCCTGCGCGGTCTGCGTGGGCGTGGCGGCGGCGAGCGCCGAAGCCGCGATCGTCGTGCCGCCGAGCAGGACCTTGCGGCGGTCGACCGTGCCGGTCTTCGATTTCGAATTGTCCCGATCTCTCATGACCCACTCCCTTTCCGGATGACACAGCGGAAGCCCAAGTGGCTCGTCGACGTATCCACCGCCTCGGCATGGCGCGCGGCCGGGCGGTAGCGGCGGCAGTAGTTCGGCGCGCACAGATGCGAGCCGCCCTTGATGACCTTGCGGGGAATCCTGATCTGCGGCTGGGCCGGGTCGTAGCTTCCCTCTTCGCGCCCGCCGCGCGGATTTTCCGGGATGCAGCAGGCCTTCGGCGCGTCGGCCTCGTGCACTTTTGAGAACCAGTCGGCGGTCCACTCCCAGACGTTGCCGATCATGTCGTGAACGCCGTAGCCGTTCGGCGGGAACGCCATCACCGGCGAGGTGCGCTCGAAGCCGTCCTCGTGCAGGTTCTGCCGCGGGAATTCGCCCTGCCAGGTGTTGGCCATGTGCTTGCCGCCGGGCGTGAACTCGTCACCCCACGCATACTCCGCGCCGTCGAGCCCGCCGCGCGCGGCGAACTCCCATTCGGCCTCGGTCGGCAGGTCCTTGCCGGCCCATTTCGCGTAGGCGAGCGCGTCGGCAAGCGACACGTGCACGACCGGATGGCTGTCGAACGCGTTGATGTTGCTCTTCGGCCCGTAGGGATGGCGCCAGTCGGCGCCTTTCATGAACTGCCACCACTGCGACCAGTCGCGCAGGTCGACCGGGCGGTCCGGCGGCGTGAACACCAGCGAGCCGGCATAAAGCATGTGCGGCAGCGCGCCGGGGTAATCCTTCGGATCGGGCGGAATTTCCGCGAAGGTGACGTGGCCGGTGGCGCGGACGAACTCCTTGAACTGGCGGTTGGTCACCGGCGTGCGGTCGATCCAGAACGGATCGACGGTGACGCGGTGGACCGGAGCTTCTTCCGGATAATGCTTGTCGGAGCCCATGCGGAACGTGCCGCCGGGGATGGCGATCATCCCGCCGGGGACGGCGCCGGCGGCCGGCCGGCCGATGTGCACCTGTGCGGTCATGGCGCAGACGCTACGCGGACCGCGTGGCGGGATCGATTGGACCGAGGTCCAATACGCGACGTCAGAACGGATTGACGTAGTTCAGGATCGCGATCTGCCGCAGCAGCACCCGGCGGATGACGTGGGCCTCCTTGACGTGCTCGGTGAAGATCGCGGCGTCGCCGGTGCTGCCCGCCGGCAGCCGCGTGGCGAACGCTTCGTCATCGAGCTTCACCCGCACGACAAAGGGGGCGGACTGGATCGCCTTGGGGACAACCGCGGTGCCCGAGGTCTGGGTCTGGCCGCTGGCGATCGCCTGCAAAATCGTCTCGACCTTGCCGGTGTACACATGCCCCGGCATGAACTTGAAGGTCAGCTCGACCTTCTGTCCCGGCTCAACATAGCGCGCGTCGATCTGCGGGATCTCGACAGCGATCATCGTCTCCGAGGTGTCGATGAAGGCCATCACCGGAGTCAGCGGCAGGTTGGCGACGCGCGCGCCCTTGCGCAGCGCAAGGTTGGTCACGTAGCCGTCGGCCGGCGCGCGCACCACGGTCTTGTCGAGGTTCCATTTCGCGCCATCAAGCTGCGCCTTGAGCTGATCGACCTCGGCCTGGCGCTGCTCGACATCGAAGCTGCGGCCGGTGCCCGTGGTCTGCAAGTGGGTCATCTGCGCGAGCCGCGTCTCCTGCAGCTTGAGCTGCGCCGCGAGCGCATTCGCCTGCGATTCGTAGGGAGCGGGATCGATCCGGAACAGCACGTCGCCAGCCTTGAGCGGCGTGTTGGGCTCCACCGGCACGTCGAGAACCTCGCCGGCAACGTCAGGCACGATCGACACCGCATAGCGGACGACGAGGGCCGGGCCCTGCGGCGCGCCCCAGTTCATCGGAACGAACAGACCGAACAGCAGGAGCAGAAACACCAGAACAGGCGACACCTTCCAGAACAGATTCCAGGGAACGAGCTTCGTCTTCACCAGGATAAAGAGGATGGCGAGATAGACGTTGAGCAGGACGACGATCATCGCGCGCCCTCGCCTTTGGCCGCCGCCGGAATATCGACATAGGCCCAGATCAGGGCGAGCGGCCACAGCGCAAAGCCGAGGAACAGCGTGACCCAGCCGGCCACGGTGACCGCCTGCGCCCACGGATGATTGCGCTTCCTGGCGATGTGACCCGGCAGCATGGCGAGGAACACGATCACCGCGACGGTGCTCGCCGCGAGAATGATCAGAACAATCCAGGCAAACAGGTCGATCATGGCGGCGCCCCGCCTTTGCTGATGTGCCCGGAGCAAAGGCTATCGGGGCGGCGCAACATGTCGATTGGACCGTGGTCCAATCGGCTCACCGGCTGCAATGGCCAGAGCTTCGAGAAAAAAGCGCGAGGCGACCGGGGATGTGTTGGGGCTGTCGCCTCGCGCGGGTCCAGGCTTGCGTTTGCCAGAAGGGTCATCTGGCGGGCTGATCTTGGTCCGAACCGCGCGCACTGGGTATTGGACCGAAGGCCAATACGGCTCGAAGCAACCGTTCGCGACCGGCGGCGAGACGCGGCACCGATGACCCAGGCTGTTGCGATATCTCGCTTATTGCCGACGCACCGACCCGCAGGCACCGCCGTTGCCACGGCAGCCATCCTGCCGAAACACAATAAGTTGATGGCGCGGGAAAAATGCCCCCCCCCGCCGGGCAGGTCACGGGGCGCCGCACACAGCGCGGCTCATGTGTGCGAACAATCCCTGAAATGAAAACTGCGCTGTTTACCTTTAGCTATCGAAGTGACTGTCCCTGCACAAAAATATGGCGTGATCAGCAGCCTCATTGGCCGGCTGCCAATGGCGCCGCCCAGGAAGGTCAGCATGGCTGACGCGCGGGCTCGATCATCGACCGTGCCATCCACGGGTGCTACGCTCCCATGAAGCTCAAGAACTCTGAACGTCAATAGACCTGCGTTTCGAGGTTGTAGAGCGGCGTGATGGGGCAGTCGGCACGGGGTCGTGGATTCCGCCTGACACGCGCGGTTGCAGCGCGAAGCTGGCCTTTTTTGTGCCGGACGGGAGGCGCGCGATGAGCCTCACTGCCGCCGCCCACACGGTGCCACGGCGCGTGGCCGACCTCGGACGCGACTCTCACGTCCTGCTGATCGCAGCGCTGGCATATTATCTCGGGGCCGAGGCGGCGTTTTTCGTCGGCACGCTGTCCGACAAGATTTTCGCGCCGTTCTGGCCACCCAACATCGTGCTGTTCTGCGCGCTGCTGCTCAGCCCATACCGACGATGGTGGTTGTTCATTCTTGCAGTGTTTCCGGCGCATGTTCTGGCCGAGATCCGCGTCGGCATGGGCACACCGCAATTGCTCGTCGCCTTCGCCACCAATTGCGCGGTCGCGGCCGCAAACGCCGCAACCTTGCGGCGTCTGATCGGCGGCCCTCCCTGGTTCGGGAGCCTGCGAAATGCCTGCCTGTATATCGCCGTCACCGCGGCTGTCGTTCCCGCAATCGTAGCGCTCGGCGGCGCATTCGTTCCGATCATGAGCGCCGGCTCCGCCGAACACTACTGGAGCTTCTGGGCGCAGTGGTATCTGTCCAATGCGGTCGCCAGCCTCGCACTTGGACCGGTCGCCATCATCCTGCTGAGCGAGCGCAAGCGATGGTGGCGACGCTTTCAGCCGCGCCACGCGGTCGAGGCCACGCTGCTGACCGCCGGGGTGATCGCCGCCTGCACGGTCGCCTGCATGGCAAGCGAAGCCGCGATTCCGAGGGGCTTCCTGCCAGCACTCGCATACCTGCCGCTGCCGTTCGTGCTGTGGGCGGCGCTGCGCTTCGGCGCAGCCGGCGCCGGCGGCGCGGTGTTGCTGCTCAGCGCCAACTTGATCTGGCATGCGCTGAACGGGCCGAGCCTGTTTCTGACCGGCGACGCCGAAACCAGTGTATTGGCATTGCAGGCCGTCATCATCGGGCTGTCGATTCCGGTTCTGTTGCTCGGCGCCTCGATCGACGAAACGCGCCACGCCGAGGCGACCGCGCGCGAGAGCGAAGAGCGCATGGCGCTTGCCGCGGTCTCCGCCAATGTCTGCCTGTGGCACGTCGATTACAAATCCGACCGCTTCTGGGTCACCAACCACGGCCGCGAGTTGCTCGGGCTGCGACCGCACGACGCGGTCTCACGCCATGCCGTGATGAGCATGATCCATCCGGACGACCGGCAGGGAGCCGTGGCTGCGCTGCAGGCCGCGGCTTCGGCTGGAAGCCTCGCCACCTGCGAATTCCGCATCGTCCGTCCGGGCGACGGACAAATTCGCTGGGTCCGCTGCCGCGCCCGCGCACTCGGCAACGATCGGGGAGCGCCGGCCGAGGTCAGCGGCACCTTTGCCGACATCACCGAGCAAAAAGCCACCGAAATCGAATTGGCGCGGCAGCGCCAGGAGATCGCGCATCGCCTGCGCGTGTCGATGCTCGGCGAGCTGTCGGGCGGCCTCGCGCATGAGCTCGTCCAGCCGCTTTCGGCAATCCTGTCCAACGCGGAAGCCGCAAGAATCCTGCTCGCCCGCGACCCACCCGATCTCAACGAGGTGGTGGAGGCGCTCGACGACATCATCAGCGAGAACAACCGCGCCAGTGACGTCATCCATCGGCTGCGTTCACTGCTGAAGAAAAGCGAGGCCAGGTTCGAGCCGGCCGATATCAACGAAATCGTCAATTCCACGCTGCGGCTGCTGCACAACGAACTGATCACGCGGCATGTCAGGGTGGGCGCCGATCTCGCCGCCCACCCGCCCCGCGTCATGGGCGACGCCATCCAGTTGCAGCAGGTCCTGCTCAACCTCATTCTCAACGCCACCGACGCCATGGACGACATCGCGCCGGCGCACCGCCTGATCACGATCAAGACCAGAATCACCGACGCCGGGCAGGTGCAGCTCGAGGTTTCCGATCGCGGCGTGGGCCTTGCTCCTGCCTGCCAAAAACGGGTCTTTCAACCGTTCTTCACCACCAAGGAGCGAGGCCTCGGGCTCGGACTTTCGCTCTGTTCGGCGATCGTCAAGCTGCACGGCGGTGCGCTGACTCTCAGCAACAACAAGGCGGGCGGCGGTGCAACGGCGACGTTCACGCTGCCGCTCGTCAATCAGCGGGAAGCCGCCGAGTAAATAGTGGGAGTGGGTCATGAGTTTCACCGCGTTTTTGGTCGATGACGATCCGGGCGTGCTCAAGGCGCTGTCCAGAATCGTTCGCACCGCAGGCTATGAAACGGTCAGCTACTCATCGCCCCGTGACTTTTTGCGGGAACACGATCCAACCACTCCGGGCTGCGCCATCCTCGATCTGACCATGCCGGAGCTCGACGGGCTGGAGCTGCAGCAGCAGCTCACCCAAGCCGGCATGGAACGGCCGATCATCTTCCTCACCGGCCATGCCGACGTCCCCGCGAGCGTGCGCGCCATGAAGGCGGGCGCGGTAGACTTCCTGATCAAGCCGGTCGATCGCGACAAGCTGTTGTCGGCCATCGCGCAGGCCAAGGCTCGGGACAGCAAGGCGCGCGAAGCGCGTTGCGAGCGGCAGTTCATCGAAGCGAAGCTTGCCACGCTGACCCAGCGCGAGCGGGAGGTTCTCGAGCACGTGGTCAAGGGCCGCCTGAACAAGCAGATCGCCGCCGACCTGGGAACGGTCGAGAAAACCATCAAGGTGCACCGGGGGCGCATGATGGCGAAGCTCGGAGTCCGAAGCGTCGCGGAACTCGTTCGCCTCACCGGGCGGATCCACGCGGAGCGCTAAAGCGGGATGACCTTTCCTCGAATCGTCATCCCGCTTTAGCTGGTTGTTTGCGCATGGTCTTTTCCGAAAACCGCCTCTCGCCCCGGATCAAGTCCGGGGCAGGCTTTTTCGGGATCATGTTCCAGGGACAGTGCTGCCGGTGTTGGCCTTTGGGCCAACTCGACGCGCCCCGAAAGATGTCCGACAACGTGAGACATGACGAACCGGTCACCGCGCATCGCAATCGTGGACGACGACGCTTCGGTTCGTAAGGCGCTGGCGCGGCTCCTCGCCGCGTCGTCGTTCGAGATCGAGACTTATGGCTCGGCGCACGACTTTCTCACGTCGCTCCAGACCGGCACGCCGGACTGCCTGGTGGTCGACCTGCACATGCCCGAGCTGACCGGTTTCGATCTGCAACGCCAACTGGCGCACACCGGCATCCGCATTCCGACCATCGTCATCACCGCCCACAACGAGCCGGGGCTGCGCGAGCGCTGCCAATCGGCCGGCGCAGCCGCGTTCCTGCTCAAGCCGCTCGACGGCTCGACGCTCATCGGCGTGATCAACGCGGCGACCAGCCGCGACAACGCGAAGCAAGGCAGCGGCTTGCAATGACAGCCGGCGTCTCGAGCGCATGTCCTTTTCGGGAAACCGGTGCCCGCTTTTCCGGGACATGCGCTAAAGCGGCTCGTGGCGCCATTCGCCCGGCGTCCGGCCGAAGCGTTCACGGAACGCCTTGTTGAAGTGCGACAGGTCGTTGAAGCCCCAGCGGTAGGCGATCTCGGATATGTTCACCGCGCTTTGCGCCGGATCGCGCAGCGCGAGGCTGACGGCATCGAGCCTGTTGTCGCGCAGCCAGCGGCCGAACGTCTCGCCGATCTGCGCGAACCGCAAATGCAGGGTCCGCACCGAGATGCCGAGATGATCGGCGACGCGCTGCGGCGACAAGTCCGGGTCGTGAAGATTTTGCTTGCAGAAGGCGAGCAAGGCCTCGATCTGCAATTCCGGCTGCAGGCGATTGGGCGCCACCTCCGGCGCGCTGGCGAGCGCCAGCAGGTTGCAGAGATTCTCCGTCAGCAGACTCATCCCGCCTTCGCTCAGCGTCGAATTGTCCGCGGTCAGCTCCATCATGTGATGCCGCGCCAGATCGACGAACCGCGTGCTCGCCGCGAGCCGGTGCAGCGGCTTGTCGCGCAGCCAGGGCGCGCGCCGATTGAGCATCTCGCGCGGGATCACCGCGAATGCGCGCTTGCCCGCAATGGAGAGGTCAGCGCGGAACGGATCGCGCCCGTCGGAGATCGCGATGTCGTTCGGGTCGAACGCCAGCGCCTGATCGCCCTGGCTGATGATCGCGCGCCCGCGCAGTTGCAGATAGATGGAGTAGTGATCGGCGGGAGCCGTGTCGATGTCCCGTTGCGTGCGCACGACCTGGTAGCCGCTCGTCTCCGACGTGGCGAAGCGCAGCGGCCCGGCGCTGCGCGCGACGACCCGGGCGGAGAAATCCATGGGCCGCGCTTCGATCGAGATGTTGAAGACCGCCTGGCACAGCGCTTCACGCCAATAGGAGAAGCGTTCGCGCGCCGGGGTCGTGTCGGTGGACCAGATGTTGACGGGTACGTTGACTGAGGGGGCAGACTTGATTGAAGGGGCAGACTTGATTGAGGGGGCAGATTTGGACTGCCCAGCCGGCTTGCCGCTTGCGCTGTCGGCCATATGGCTTGCGCTCTTCCCCAAGATCGCTCGGACCGGTCGGTGTAGAGGGCGGTGATGTACACGAAATCCCTGCCGCCACAAGGCGGCCGGGACCCCGATACCGATCCTTCATTTGCGGCCAAGATCACTTTTCTGCGTTGAATCCGACTGAATTCGTCCGCCACCCATTCGATCTTCACGGATTGTTGAGCGACGCCCATGATTGAAGACCCGCGGCTTTCCCGGCTTGTCACCGACATCTACGACACCGCGCTTGATCCCGCCTTGTGGTCCGGGGTTCTCGCCAGCATGGCCGGGACAATGAACGCCCAGGCCGGCGCACTTCTGTCCAAGGATGCCAGCCGGAAATCGGTCGATGCCACCTGCCATACCGGTCTCGAGCCGCACTTCGAGCGAACGTATGCCGATACCTATGGCAAGCTCGGCCCGGTCGCGACCTCGGCGTTCTGCGACACCGATCGGATCGCGAGCATCCCGGAGTTGATGCCGTACGACGAATTCTGCCGCAGCTGCTTCTATCGGGAATGGGCGAAGCCCCAGGGCTGGGCCGACATTGCCGTCGGGGTGCTGGAGAAATCGGCAAGCGGCTGCGCCTATCTCGGCTTTGCGCGCAACGAGTCGGCCGGCATGGTCGACGATGACATGCGGCGGCGCCTGTCGCTTGTCCTGCCGCATGTGCGCCGCGCAGTGCTGGTCAGCAAGGCAATCGAATTCAAGCAGGCCGAGGCGGCCGCGTTCGCCGACATGCTGGACGGCCTCAGCGCCGGCCTGTTCCTGCTCGATGCGGGCGGCAGGGTCGTTCATGCCAACGCCGCCGCCAACGAGATTCTCGACGCCGCCGATTTCCTGCGCGCGACCTGCGGACGGCTTGCTGCCGGCGATCCGCAGGCCGATCAGACGCTGCGCGATGCGCTCGCTGCCACCGGCAACGGCGATGCCGCAATCGGCGTCCGCGGCATCGCGCTGCCGCTGATCGCGCACGATGGCGTGCGTCACGTCGCCCATGTGCTGCCGCTGATGTCCGGCGCACGCCGCGCCGCCGGCAAGACCTACACGGCCACCGCCGCTCTGTTCGTGCGCAAGGCCGCGCTTGCACCGCCTTCCACGCCGGACGTGATCGGCAAGACCTACAATCTCACGCCCGCCGAGCTTCGCGTGCTGCTGGCGATTGTCGAGATCGGCGGCGTTCCGGAGGTGGCGGATGCGCTTGGCGTCGCCGACACCACGGTCAAGACGCATCTCAGCCGGCTGTTCGAGAAAACCGGCACCGGCCGCCAGGCGGACCTCGTCAAGCTTGTCGCCGGGTTTTCCATGCCGCTCGCAAGCTGACCGCAAGAACGACAAGAACCAAAAGTGAGGCCCCGCACGGCAGCAGACATGCGGGGCGCCAAGGTCAGGCCTGGATGATTCTTATTTGCATGATGGTTCTGCCATGACCGGCGCCTTCCGCCAAATCTGCTTGTGGATGCATCTGCTTATGGATGCAAGAGACGCTGAGCCAGCCGTGCAATGACCGAAACGCGACATGGCATCTGATCGATGCTAGCTAGCGCTGCTCCCGCTGCGGCAGAGGCGTTGGTGCCGTCACAGTCTCCGGCTCGATCGTCTCCGCTTCGGCGCAGAATTCGCTGCAATACATTTTGCCCGACGCGCTTTTCCAGGCACCGAAGCGACTGACATGTTGACGACACAAAGCACAGAGCATGGCGAACCTCCGTTCCGCGCCGCCAATGCGCGGATATACCCGGAGGTTTCAATTTTCGGGCAGCAATTCCGGGCGAGGCCTCCAGTCAATATCGGGGAATGCGGCACGGGCCTATTGAGCGATCTCCATGGCCCAATAGTACCGGCCCGAGCGCGACACCGCGTAGGCCACGCCCTTGCAGCCGGGCAGGCGCATGTTGCTCGCGTGCTGCGGTGACGCCCGCCACTGCGCCATGGTTTTCGCCCTGCTCGAATGGCCCATGGCAACGTTTTCGGCTCTTGCGCCTCGCCGCGCCCGCGTCATAAAGCCCGCGTGATCCAGGCTTTCGCGCCGGGCCATGTCGTTGGCGTGCTGCTGAGCCAATCGCTGCATCAGCTGGCATGATGCTGCCCTGGACTTCGCGTTCACGGAGCTTGATGCCATCACCAACATTGCTGCTGATACGATCCAGACCGGCTTCATCTGCGCTTCCGTGCTGACATGAATTCAGAGGCCTTTGTGCTCCCGCCGCCTAGGATGGCAAGTAAAGCGGGTCTATGATCGAGCCGGCAAGTCATCCGAGAGCCTGCCGCCCACCCGACGTCGCAACACGGCTGACGATCGGCGTGTTTCAGAGCAAGGGGCTGGCAACCAGGAGTGACGACGATGCGAAAAATTGCTCTTGCGTCAGCGATCGCTTTTGCCGCCGCCTTCAGCGGTACCGCCAAAGCCGATCCTTATCGTTGGTGCGCCGAATACGGCGGCGGCCGCGGCGGCGGGACCAACTGCTATTTCGTCACCTTTCAACAATGCCAGGCCGCCATATCGGGCAACGGCGGTTTCTGCCGGTACAACACGTTCTACACCGGCCCCGACCGCCGGCGAGGCCATGGCGCGTACGGCATGGATCGCCGCTGGCAATAGAGGCGCCGGCTATTGTCTGCGCCCTTCGTAGAGATTCCGCCCCTGGACCAGAGCGCAGATTTTGCCGTCGGCGATGCTGCGCTTCAGCATCCAGAAACCGCAGTCCGGATGGATATACCGAATGCGGCCCGGCCCCAGCACAGCCGCAGCGCGCTCGATGGTCCGCGCGATCGCGTCGGCCGATTCAATCACCGTCGCCTTGACGTCGACGACGCCGAGCCCAAAGCCGATCTCCGGCCGCAGCTGCTTGAAAGCCGCAAGCTCCTCCGCGGGACGGTGCGCGGTTTCCATCACGATATGATCGACGTGGAGCGCGTTGAGATAGTTGATGAGGTTGTCCCAAGTGCCCTTCTGGATTGACTGTCCGCCGTAGTTGCCGAAACACAGGTGCACGGCCGGCGTGCCCTTGACGGCATCGAGCACGCGGTTGATCGCGGCCGCCGCCCATTGCCACTCTTCGGGACTGCCCGGCAGGTTGGCCTCGTCGATCTGCACCACATCGGCGTCGATGTGCCGGACCTGCTCCGCCAGGGCATCGCCGATCGCAAAAGCGAGATCGGGAACATTGCCGTAGTGCTTGTCGATGACGCTCTTGGCCAGCATGTGCGGCCCGGTCAGCGTGAATTTGAACGGCTTCGATGCGAGCCGCCGGCCACGTGCGCAGGCGTTCGGCAAGTCGAGCGTGCCGGTACCGACGGCGCTCTCGACCACCGCGGGCGGCCGCGTGCGAAAGCCCATGCCGCGCTGTGAGCGGTACGCGACCAGCTCGTCAAAGCTGATGGCCGTTCTCATGCCGGACATCGGACGGACGAAATATTCGATCATCCCGTTGGTCTCGGGATGGTTGACATCGAAGCGCGAAAGCTCGCCGTCGCAAACGAGATCGATGCCGGCCTGCTCCTGGATGTGAATGATCACGCGCGTCGCGTCGATCAAGGCCTGCTCCGACGGCAAAGCCGTGAGCCAGTCAGGCATCGGGTATGATCCGACGACGGTGGTTTTGATGCCAGACGTTGAAGCCATCAGCCGAAGTCCTTGTTGTACGGGGGCGATCCGATTAGTATCCAGCTGGTTACTTATAGGCTTTGCACGGTTCGCTGGCCAGCACCTAAAAAGGAACCTATGTCGACTGCGACGACTCTTCCTCCGAATGCGGCATGGCCCGAGCGGTTCCGCGACGTCGATCATGTCGAAGACGTGATGACGACGCCGTCGGCGGCGCTGATCGCCGATCTCGAGAAGATATCCGGCGACCTCATCATTCTGGGCGTCGGCGGCAAGATCGGGCCGACCCTCGCCCGCCTCGCCAAGCGCGCGGCACCTCGCAAGCGAGTCGTGGGCGTGGCGCGCTTCAGCGAGAAGGGCTTGCGCGAGCAGCTCACCGGCTGGGGCATCGAATGCATCGCCGCAGATCTGCTGGACCGCGCCCAGATCGAAAAGCTGCCGAAGCTGCCGAACGTGATCTTCATGGCCGGCCGCAAATTCGGCTCGGCGGGGGCCGAAGACCTGACCTGGGCGATGAATTCCCATGTTCCGGCGCTGGTGGCCGAAGCCTTTTCGGGCTCGCGCATCGTCGCCTATTCGACAGGTTGCGTGTATCCGTATGTGGACGTGAAGGGCGGCGGCGCGACCGAAGCAACGCCGGCGATTCCTCCCTCCGGGATTTATGCGTATTCCTGCGTCGCGCGCGAAGCCATGTTCCAGCACTTTTCGCGCAAGCACGGCACGCCCGGACGCATCATTCGCCTGAACTACGCAATCGACATGCGCTACGGTGTGCTGTTCGATATCGCAACGCGCGTCCACACCGGCGCGCCGCTGGACCTCACCATGGGCCACGTCAACGTCATCTGGCAGGGCGACGCCAACGAATTCGTGCTGCGCGCGCTCGATCATTGCACCGTGCCGGCGAGCCCGTTGAATGTCAGCGGTCCGAAACAGAGCGTGCGTGCCCTTGCCGAGCAATTCGGCGAACGGCTCGGCAAGAAGCCCGTGCTCACGGGCACCGAGGCGCCCGACGCCTGGCTGGTCGATGTTTCGGAGCAACTGCGGCTGATGGGTCAGCCCCGCGTTTCGCTCGCACGCATGATCGATTGGACCGCCGACTGGGTCGCGCGCGACATGCCGAGCCTCGGCAAGGACACCCACTTCGATACGCGCGATGGCACATACTGAGCTGATCATCGGCACGTCGTTCGCCGACGCCGACCTTCCCGCCGCGGAGACGCTGGTTCGCGAGGCCGGCTGGAACCAGGTCATCGCGGACTGGGAGATTTTCCGCTCGCTCGGCACCGTTCACACAGCACGCGACGGCGGACATGTGGTCGCCACCGCAGCCACGCTGCCCTATGGAAATTTCGCGTGGATCAGCATGGTGCTGGTTCTGCCCAAGTACCGGCAGCGCGGACTCGGCACGCAATTGCTCGCACGGTGCGTCAAGGCGCTGGACAGCGAGGGCCGCGTGCCGGTTCTTGACGCCACGCCGGCCGGGCGCCCGATCTATCAAGCGATGGGTTTCGAAGACTGCTGGGGCTATCACCGGCTGGCCAGGCCGGGCCCGCGGCCGGTTGCGGTTGTTCCTTCGGACGCCACGGCGCGCGTGCGCCCGATCGTCGACACGGATTGGAGCGCCCTGTGCGCGCACGACGCCGCGGCGTTCGGGGCCGATCGCAGCGCGTTGTTGCAACGCCTGCGCGGCAGGCTCCCGGCGGCCGAACTTCTCGCGGAGCGGAACGGCCGCATCGCGGGCTTTATGCTCGGCCGCAACGGCCGAAGCGCATCGCAGCTTGGGCCGCTGATTGCCGAAGACGACGACACTGCGCATCTGCTTCTGGCGCGCGCGTTGTCCGCGATCGAAGGCCCGGTCTATCTCGACTTTGCCGATGCCAAGACCGAAATCCGGACCTGGCTCGCGCAATGCGGATTCGTCGCGCAGCGGCCGCTGACCCGCATGCTCTACCGGCGCAGCGTTGGATTCGACGACACGTCGCGGACGTTTGCGGTGGTCGGGCCGGAGTTCGGTTGAAACGAAAGGACCGCTCCGCAGGGGGGGGCAAAGGCGCCAACGGGTCCGCGCGAGGCGCGGCCCGATGACAGGCTCCGCGCCGTGCCCAGGTGATGAAAGGCAAGAAAGACGTGGGCACGCTTCGCTTGGCCCACCCTGCGAGCTCTCAACGTATCGTTCATTCGCCGCAAGAGCCGCGAGGCAATCGGCATAGGGGCGCGGAGGTGATGCCTCCGCGTCCCCTGCCACACCACCCGGCATGCGGGTCCGCACCGGGCGGTTCAATGGGTTGAGGCAAGTGCCTGGGTGCTCGTGGTCGCGCTCCGCCGATGACCTTTCCACACATGCGGTGGTCCAACGCGGTTTCACCGCTTTGGCCTAGTACCTACTTTTCATAGAACGTGAGTCGTGATTCAAGATCGGGATGATTCCCGAGGCAAGAGAAGTCTGCG
>JAIESI010000163.1 GCA_019746135.1 Xanthobacteraceae bacterium | reverse complement strand
GCAGGCTCCCTGCGCACAGGTCGTAGTGCCCATAGAGCGGTGTCCGAGGCTTCCCGGGAGTCCGGCCGGCTGAGCCAAACCCGCAGGCGCACCGTTCCTGCCTCTGCCAACAGGAGCCACCCGGATGGCGCCCCTCAACAAGCAGGATGAAGGAACAAATAGCGTACGGAATATAAGCCTGTCAACCCACCGGCTTTTTGGCGATGCATGGTCATGCCGGGGACGGCGCGAAAGCGCGGGGCCCGGAAATGACCGCGGCCTACGTCACCGCTGCGGCGTCCTTCAGGCTGTCGAACAGCGCCGCGCGGCGCATGTAGGCCTTGGCGGTCTCCGGATTCTCGGCGGTGCGGCGCAGCTCGTCGAAGTTCTTGGCGCGCACCGCGGGGTCGCGCTCCTCCATCAGCCGCTTGTTGGCGATGGTCTGCGCCTGCACGTACTTCACCGCCGCGTGGCGGCGCTGGCGGCTGTAGACGTCGAGCAGTTCCTCGCCGGCCTCGCCATGAATGACCTTGGCGAGCTTGCCCGCGAGGTTGATGCCGTCGTGGATGCCGCCGTTCATGCCCATGCCGCCGATCGGATTGTTGACATGGGCGCTGTCGCCGGCGAGCAGCACGCGGCCCTTGCGGAAGGTCGCGGCGACGCACTGATGCGCGCCGTAGACGTTGACGTATTCGATCTCGTAGCGGCCGCTGTTGGGAAAGAATTTCTGCAGCCGCGCCTCGATGCGCTCGGGCGACAGCGCGGTCTCGTCGGCCTCTTCGGCGCCGATCGGCATGATGGCGCGCCACAGTCCCGGCGGCCGCTTGCCCTGCACCTTGAACAGGTTGCACCACTCGGCCGGGTCGGAGAAGTAATTGCGGAACGCGACCTTGGGGTTGGCCACGCCGAAATCGAAGCTGGTCGCGATCTTGATGAAGCGCTCCGGATAGGTGAAGCCCTCGAACTCGATGCCGGCGAGCTTGCGCACCGTGCTGCGGCCGCCGTCGCAGCCGATCACGTAGTCGGCGCGGAATTTCTCGACGCCGGCCGGCGACGTGACCTCGATCTCGACGCCGTCGGCGGCTTGCGTCAGACCGGTGACGTTGTGCGCGAAGCGGACGTCGAAGTCGCTGGCATTGCCGTATTCGGCGGCGATCGAGGCGGTGAGCTTGTACTGCTCGTATTGCAGCACATAGGGAAAGCGGATCTCGTCCTTCATCAGGCCGAGATCGAACTCGGCGACGACCGAATGCGAGACGCGGTCGTGGAACCGGTAGGCGCTCGAAACGAGCCCGAGCGGAATGATCTTGTCGGTGACGCCGAGCTCGTCGAGCATCTCCAAGGTCGACGGATGCAGCGAAGCCGCGCGCTGGTCCTCGACCGGCGCCGGCTCCTGCTCGAACACGGTGACCGAGACACCGAGCTTGTTGAGGGCCAGTGCGCAGACCATGCCGACCGGCCCTGCCCCGACGATGACGACCCGTGAGTTCGATTTTGCTGCCGCCATGCCGGGATGTGCTCGCTTCTCGTCTACTGCGCGGCCGCTGCAAGGTCTCCCTTGATCGCGAGCCAGTTCTGTTTGTCGGCGGCGATCGTCGCCACCATCTCCTCCGACGTGCTGCCGACCGGCTCGAGGCCGACCTGGATCAACTTGTCGGAGAACGCCTTGGTTTTTACGGCTGCCTGGACCTCCTTGGCAATCGCGTCGACGACCTCCTGCGGGGTCCCCCTCGGCACGAAGAAGCCGTTGCAGGTGGCGACCGTGGGCGTCGGCAGGGTTTCGGACACGGTCGGCACATCGGCAAGTTGCTGAGACCGTGTCTGGCTGGTGACCCCGAGCGGCCGGACCTTGCCGCCGCTCAAGTGCGGCTTGATCTCGACCGGGCTCGCGGAAGCCATCTGAACATGACCCGCAACGAGATCGCCGAAGGCCGGCGCGACCCCCTTGTAGGGCACATGGATTATCTGCAATCCCGCCGCCTTCAGCACGATGAGCGAGGCCGCGTGGGTGGTGGTTCCGCCCCCGGCCGACGCGTACGCATAGCTGCCCGGCTTCTTTTTCACTTCAGCGACGAACTCCGGGAGCGTCCTGGCCGGAAACGCCTCATTGACGGTGATGACGAACGGCGTCGAAGCAAGGATCGTCACCGGCGTCAGATCCCGTTCGGGATCGTAATTGACCTTGGCCGTCATCGGCGAAAGCGTCAGCAGCGAAACCGGACCGAAGAACAGCGTGTAGCCGTCGGGCCTGGCGCGCGCCGCGTTGGCGGTGCCGAGAATTCCGCCGGCGCCGACTTCATTCTGCACAACGAATGTCTGCTCGAACCGGTCGCGCAGCCGCGCCGCCGCGAGCCGCGCCATCACATCGGTGAGGCCGCCTGCCGCAAACGGCACCACGATCGTCACCGGGCGATCGGGCCAACTGGCATGCGCCGGTGCGCTGAACAAAATTGATGCGGCGAGCGCCGCACCCGCGAAAGCTTTGAGCATGTCGTGCACCTTTCATGATCGTGCCCGGCGTTGCGATGCCGGAGATCATGCAGATGCCGTGCCAAGCGATCCTTCAAAGCAAAACGGCCGCGAAGCTCGCGGCCGTTCGACAGCAATCGCAAGTCGTGCGCAGCCTTGCGGCTTCAGCTCTTCAGTTCTTCTTCAACCCGAGCGTCGGCATGATCTCGTTCCACACCTTGGCATCCGCGGTGAAGATCTTGGCGAAGTCGTCCGGCGTGGTCAGCAGCGGCAGCAGGCCGGCGTTGGAAAAGCGCTGCTTGAACTCGTCCGACTTGCCGGCCGCGACCAGCTCGCGCGACAGCGTGTCCACGACCTCCTGAGGGAGACCCTTGGGACCGAGCAGGCCGTTGTAGGTCACCGCCGGCGGGCAGTCCTTCAGCGTCTCGGTCACCACCGGCACGCCCGGCAGGAACGGCGACGGCTTGGTGTCGACCACGGCGAGCACCTTCACCTTGCCGGATTCGAGATAGGGCTTGAGCTCAACCGGCGACGCCGCGAGCATCTGGATGTGGCCGGCAAGCAGGTCGGTGAAGGCCGGCGCCACGCCGCGATAGGGCACATGCACCATGTCGAGGCCCGCAGTCTTCAGCACGACGACGGCGGCGACGTGCGTGGTGCTGCCGGCGCCGGCCGAGCCGAACGGCAGCTTGCCCTGATTGGCCTTCACATGGGCGATGAAGTCGGCGAGCGTCTTGCCGGGGAACGAGGCGTTCACCGTGATCGCGAACGGCGCGGAGGCGACGCCGGAGATCGCCTTGAAGCTGTTCTCGTCGAAGCTGACGTTCTGGACGTACTTCGCCGTGGTGAGCTGGAAGATCGGCGTCGACATCAGCGTGTAGCCGTCGGGCGTGGCCTTGGACACGCGCTCCGGCCCCGCGGTGCCCCCGGCGCCCGAGACGTTCTCGACCACGAAGTTCTGCTTCAGCGCGGACTGCAACCGCTCCGCGGTGATGCGCGCCACCACGTCGGCGATGCCGCCGGCGGCGAACGGCGTGACGATGGTGACGGTCCGCTCCGGATAGGCGGCCTGTGCTGAAGGTGCGGACAGGACACCGGCGGCCAAAAGGGCTCCGGCAATCGCGCGATACATGGACATTCTCCCCATTCTGCTGGCTTCAAGAACCGGCTGGCCCATTATTCACAGACCAGCCATGCCGTGCCAACGGGGCAGCATGTCACGCCGCGGGATTGGCAAGTTGCCGAAAAGGCCTCCGCCGTCATTCCGGGGCGGCCCCCTTAGCGCGTTCACGCGCGTCTTCGACGCGCTATGGGGCCGAACCCGCAATCCATAACCACGGCTGCGGAGTATGGATTCCGGGTTCGCGCCAACGCGCGCCCCGGAATGACGGCGGAGCGTATCAGCTAGGCCGGCTTGACCTCTTTGACGGCGCCCTTCCAGCCGCTTTCGGTGATGTCGAACACGATGCCTTCCGGGGTCTTGTACTTGACCTCGTAGTAGACGTTCGGGTTCGTCTCCTTGCGGCCGGTGACGTAGCTGCCGCCGGCGTCGGTGATCTTCTTGGCGATCTCGTCGACGCTGTCGACCCACATGCCGAAATGGATGAGGCCCAGCGGGTTCTTCTGGTCCTCCATGCCCGCCACCGGCTCGTCGCCGAAGTTCAGCAGCGCGACGTTGAAGATGCCGTCGGTCATGTAGACGCCGCGCTGGGCGTTGCCGGCCCGCGTCATGCCGAACGCCTCCTCGAAGAACTTGGCGGTCTTCTCGGGATCGCGAACCGAGATGGCGATGTGGCGAAGCTTGTTGGCCATGATGGGCTCCTTGTGTCCGTTGGGCGCAATATCAGCCCCCGGCGGATGGCGGGTCAACAGCCGGCGGCGCCCTGCGGGCCTGCCCCCGGTGCAGCGTCCATGCCGTGGCAACTGGAAACCGGTGTCATTCCGGGGCGCTCGCGACACAAGCGCGTTACGCGCGTCTTTGACGCGCTATGCAGCGAACCTGGAATGACCGTGGAGCGAGTTTGCGCCAACAATCCGACTACATCAGCCGGACGTCGAGCACGCCCGGGACCGCCTTGATGGCGCCGGCGATCTGCGGCGAGACCTTGAAGCGGCCGGGCAATTTGATCTCGACCTCGGTGCCGCCGCCGAGCTGGAGCACGACGTTGACCTCGCCGTCGCCTTTGTTTTCCAGCCGCCGGGCGACCGGCTCGATCGGCGCCTGGTCGCGCAGGAACACACGCAGCCCCTTCTGCAGCTTGGCCGCGGCCTTGTCGAGCGGATCGGCCGACTGGATGCGCGCGCGCACCTCGTCGCCCTGCGCCTCCGCCGAGAGGAACAGCAGAACGGCGGAGCCCGGCTCGAGGATGTCGCGGTAGAGCTGCAGCCCCTCGGCGAACATGATCGCCTCGTAGTGGCCCGACGGATCGGACAGGCCGAAGATGCCCATCTTGTTGCCGGTCTTGGTGCGCCGCTCCATGCGCGACACCACGGTCGCGGCGAGCCGGCCCGCGGTCGCGCCGGCCTTCACCTCGCGCGAGAACTCCGTCCAGGATTTCACGTTCATGTTCTTCAGGATCGGCGCGTATTCGTCGAGCGGATGGCCCGACAGGAAGAAGCCGATGGCGTCGTATTCGCGCTGCAGCTTGTCGCCGGAGAGCCAGGGCTCGACCGCGGGGATGGCGATGGTCTCGCGGTGCGCCGCGCCGCCGAACATGTCGTTCTGGCCGATCGCCGCGGCCTCATGCGTGCGCTGCGCGGTCGAGAGCATGGCGTCGATGCCGGCATGCGCCCGCGCCCGGTTCGGCTCGAGCACGTCGAAGGCGCCGGCGGCGGCGAGGCTTTCCAGCACGCGCTTGTTGACGGCGCGCGGATTGAAGCGGCTGGCGAAGTCTGTGAGATCGGTGAACGGCTTGTCGCGGCGCGCGGTGACGATCGCCTCCACCGCCTGGCGGCCGACGCCCTTCAGCGCGGCGAGCGCGTAGAAAATGGTCTTGCCTTCGACGTCGAACTCGACGCCGGAGCGGTTGACCGACGGCGGCTCGACCTTGATGCCGAGCCGTCCGGCCTCGGCGCGGAATTCGGAAAGCTTGTCGGTGTTGCCCATGTCGAGGGTCATCGACGCGGCGAGGAACTCGACCGGGTAATTCGCCTTCAGATACGCGGTCTGGTAGGCGACCAGCGCGTAGGCCGCGGCGTGGCTCTTGTTGAAGCCGTATTCGGCGAAGCGCTCCAGCAGATCGAAGATCGCGTCGGCATGGGATTTGTCGATGTCGCGCGCGGTCGCGCCTTTGACGAACTCGGCACGCTGCGCCTGCATCTCCGAGCGGATCTTCTTGCCCATGGCGCGGCGCAGCAGGTCCGCCTGGCCGAGCGAGTAGCCGGCCAGGATCTGCGCCGCCTGCATCACCTGTTCCTGGTAGACGATGACGCCGTAGGTCTCGCGCAGGATCGGCTCGAGCTTGGGATGGATGTATTCCGGCTTCTCCACGCCCGCCTTGCGGGCGCAGTAGGTCGGGATGTTGGCCATCGGGCCGGGGCGATAGAGCGCGACCAGGGCAATGATGTCCTCGAACCGGTCAGGCTTCATGTCGAGCAGCGCGCGGCGCATGCCCTGACTTTCCAGCTGGAAGATGCCCACCGCTTCGGCGCGTGACAGGAGGTCGTAGGTCTTCTTGTCGTCGAGCGGGATCGACGACAGCTCGAGATCGATCTCGCGCTGCTTGAGCAGCCGCACCGCGGTCTGCAGCACCGTCAGCGTCTTTAAGCCCAGGAAGTCGAACTTGACCAGCCCCGCCTGCTCCACCCACTTCATGTTGAACTGGGTCACCGGCATGTCCGACTTCGGATCGCGGTACATCGGCACGAGCTGCGCGAGCGGCCGGTCGCCGATGACGATGCCCGCGGCGTGGGTCGAGGCGTGGCGGTAGAGGCCTTCGAGCTTCAGCGCCACCTCGAAGGCGCGCTTGACGACCGGATTGGCGTCACGCTCGGCCTGCAGCTTCGGCTCGCCCTCGATCGCCTTGGCAAGGGTGACCGGCGCCGCCGGGTTCTGCGGCACGAGCTTGCAGAGCCGGTCGACGTGGCCGTAGGGCATCTCCAGCACGCGGCCGACGTCGCGAAGGACGCCCCTCGCCTGCAGGGTGCCGAAGGTGATGATCTGCGCCACCTGATCGCGGCCGTAGCGCTTCTGCACGTAGTCGATCACCTCGTCGCGGCGGTCCTGGCAGAAGTCGATGTCGAAGTCGGGCATCGACACGCGCTCGGGATTGAGGAAGCGCTCGAACAGGAGATTGAAGCGGAGCGGGTCGAGGTCGGTGATGGTGAGCGCATAGGCGACGAGCGAGCCCGCGCCCGAGCCGCGGCCCGGACCGACCGGAATGCCCTGCTCTTTCGCCCACTGGATGAAGTCCGAGACGATCAGGAAGTAGCCCGGATACTTCATCCGCTCGATGACGGAGATCTCGAAGGCGAGCCGTTCGCGGTATTCCTCCTCGCTGCGTCCGGGCGCCATGCCGTGCGCGGCGATCCGCCGCTTCAGGCCCTCCTCGGCACGCCGGCGCAGATCCGCCGCCTCGTCCTTGTCGGCCGAGAAGCGCGGCAGGATCGGCTTGCGCGTGCCCGGCCGGTAGGCGCAGCGCTCGGCGATCTCGACCGTGGAAGCCAGCGCCTCGGGCAGATCGGAAAACAGCGCCGCCATCTCGGCGCGGCTCTTGAAATAGTGCTCCGCCGTGAGCTGCCGCCGGTCGGTGTCGGCGACGATGCGGCCCTCGGCGATGGCGATCAGCGCGTCGTGGGCGTCGTAGTCCTCGCGCTTGGCGAAATAGGGCTCGTTGGTGGCGACGAGCGGAATGCCGTTTCCATAGGCGAGCTCGAGCAGCAACGGCTCGGCGCTGCGCTCCGCCGGCGTGCCGTGGCGCTGCAGCTCGATGTAGAGCCGGTCGCCGAACAGCTTCTGCAAGGCCGCGCAGCGGCTCGCGGCCTGCTCGGTCTGGCCCGCGGCCAGCGCCGCGTCGAGCGGACCGCCCGGCCCGCCAGAGAGCGCGATCAGGCCGTCGGTTGCGCCGTCGAGCCAGGCGAGCTTCAGGTGCGGCTTCTCGGTCGCCTCGGTTTCCATGAAGGCGCGCGAGTTGAGCAGCATCAGGTTGCGATAACCCTCCTCGCGCGCTGCGAGCAGCACGATGCGCGGCAGCGCCCTCGCCCGGCCGGCAAAGCGCGGGTCGCGCGCCTCGTCGCCGAAGTCCACGGCGAGCGCGCAGCCGACGATCGGCTGGATGCCGTAGCTGGCCAGCTTCTCGGAGAATTCCAGCCCGCCGAACATGTTGTCGGTGTCGGTCAGCGCCAGCGCCGGCTGCTTGTCGGCCTTGGCGAACTCCGCAAGCTTGCCGATCGGCAGCGCGCCCTCCAGCAGCGAATAGGCGGAATGCACGTGCAGATGCACAAAGCCGGGATCGGTCGTCGCCACGCGGGGCCTCTGAATTTCAATCGCTTCGGGCAGGCGCTGGGCCAAGCTGCTTTGGGCCAAGCTGCTTGGGTCAAGCTGCTTGGGCCAAGCTGCTTGGGCCAAGTTTCCTGGCGCCAAGCTCTTGGCGCGCAGCCTTACGCGATTCTCAGTGCCATCTGGCGTGGCCGATCGGCAATTGAAAGGAGGCACACACGGCCATTTGTCCCCGCCTTTGCCGGGCAAGCCCTGCTTGTCCCCCGACTTCGGCTTACCGCCTTGCGGGAACCGCCGTCATGGCTCGGAGCGGGGCAAGGCCCCCCGCCTTCGCGGGGGCAAGCTCCGGCTTCCGATGCCATCCACAAGCCCCGTCGGGGATGGGGGACACGGGACCGTGGATACCCGCGGGCAGACGGGTATGACGAGCGGTGGGGACCGCAAGGCGAACGCAAGAGACGTACTGAAGTGACGAATACGCAGGCACAGATACGCGTACGCTACCGACACTCACCAAGCACACGCAGATGACACAGGTGCGTCACCGGCATGGGCGTGAAGTCGTGGCCTTAAAGCGCGCCCAGAACCTGGGCCCAGACGGCAATCATTCCGAGAAACAGGCTGATGGAAGCGAGGGCTGCGGCTTCTTCGACGACGGCACGGAACATGTTGCTCTCCCTGAACGAAAAGAGAACATAGTTCATCTTTTGTTCTTGAGTCAAGCGCCTCGTGCGAAATTCCATTTCGGGTGATTTTTCAATAGCTTTGCGAACTCAGCTGCGGTCACGAGCCTCACAAAAGCCGGGCTTCGCTGCTCTCAACCGGCGGGGCCTGGGGGAGAACGCTTTCAATGACAATCGCGCGGTCCATGACGATCGCCGAGGTGCAGATCGTCCGGAAGATCGTGCTCGGCGTCGCCATCCTGCTCGGCGTGCTGATGTTCGCGCTGACCAATTCGCGGCTCGAGGCATCGAACTCGACGCATGAGATGATCGAATGGATCGGCATCGTCGCGATCGTCGTTTGCGTGCTCGGACGCACCTGGACGTCGCTCTACATCGCCGGCCGCAAGATCGAGCAACTCGTCACCGATGGCCCCTACTCGGTGATGCGCAATCCGCTCTACTTCTTCTCGATCATCGGCGCCGCGGGCGCGGGCGCCCAGCTCGGCAGCATGGTCGCCGGCCTGACGTTCGGCGTGCTCGCCTGGGCGGTGTTCGCCGTGGTGACGCGGCAGGAGGAACGCCTGCTGGCGGATCGCTACGGGGCGGCTTTCGCAAACTATACCGCGACCGTGCCGCGCTTTTGGCCCAATCCGCGGCTGTGGCGCGACGTGCCGGCGCTGACGATCATCCCGCCGAAAATCCTGCGGACCTTCGCCGACGCGATGATGTTTCTGCTGGCCGTGCCGATCGCCGAAGGTTTTGAGAAGCTGCAGGACATGGGCGTGCTGCCGATCCTGCTGCGGCTGCCGTGACTGAGTGAATGGCAAAATAGCGAATAGCGAATGGAAATCCGCTCGCCGCTGTTCGCTGCGTCGGATCCAGGCCGGCAGAAAATTGGTCACGGCCACGACCGGCTCTAGGAATCGAACGGATTCGCTCTCATATTATGGCGGGGCCGTTACATGACGGCTGCTCATCCGCTGCGGTGAGAGTGATCCCTCGGTGACGTGGGATTTTGCGGCCCCACCCCGCCTGGCATTACGCCATCTCGACGATCTGGCCTTCGCGGAGCGTCACGCGGCGATCCATCCGCGCGGCGATCTCCATGTTGTGGGTGGCGAGCACCACGGTCAGGCCGGACGCCTTGATCAGCTGCCGCAGCGCGTGAAACACGTGGTCCGAGGTGTGCGGATCGAGATTGCCGGTCGGCTCGTCGGCCAGGAGCAGCCGCGGCACGTTGGAGACGGCGCGCGCGATCGCCACGCGCTGCTGCTCGCCGCCGGAGAGCTCGGCCGGGCGGTGCGTCAGCCGCTCGCCGAGGCCGAGATACGACAGAAGCTCGGTTGCGCGAATCTCCGCGTCCTTGCGCGACAGGCCGCGGATCATCTGCGGCAGCATCACGTTCTCGACCGCGGAGAACTCCGGCAGCAGGTGGTGCGCCTGGTAGACGAAGCCGATCGCGTTGCGGCGAAGCCGCGTCCGCGCCGCGTCCGACAGCCCGGTGGTCGGCGCGCCGTCGAGATAGACCTCGCCCGCGTCCGGCTGCTCCAGGAGGCCGGCGATGTGCAGCAGCGTCGATTTGCCGGAGCCGGACGGCGCAACCAGCGCGATCGACTGTCCCGGCCAGACCGCAAGCTCGGCGCGCTTGAGGATCTCCAGCGTCGCGTCGCCCTGGTGATAGCGGCGCTCGACCTGATGCAGGAAGATGACCGGCGTTTCCTGTTCGGCCATCGGCGGCTCACTCGTACCGAAGCGCTTCGACCGGATCGAGACGCGCGGCGCGCCACGACGGATAAAGCGTCGCGAGCAGCGACAGCGCCAGCGCCATCACCACCACCGCCGTGGTCTCGCCGACGTCGAGATCGGCCGGAAGCTTCGACAGGAAATACAGTTCCGGCGAGAACAGCTCGGTGTTGGTGAGCCAGGACATGAACTGCCGGATCGACTCGATGTTGAGGCACACCAGCAGGCCCACCAGGAAGCCGACGAGGTCGCCGATCACGCCGATCGCGGCGCCGGTGATCAGGAACACGCGCATGATCGAGCCTTGCGTCGCGCCCATGGTGCGCAGGATGCCGATGTCCCTGCCCTTGTCCTTGACCAGCATGATCAGGCTCGAGGCGATGTTGAAGGCCGCGACCAGCACGATCAGCGTCAGGATCAGGAACATGACGTTGCGCTCGACCTGCAGCGCGCTGAAGAACGTCGCGTTCCTTTGCCGCCAGTCGATCATGAAGATCGGGCGTTTGGCCGCATCGGTCACCAGTTGCCGGAAGCGCTGCACCGCGTCCGGATTGTTGGTGTAGACCTCGATCGCGGTGACGTCGTTGTTGCGGTTGAAATAGGCCTGCGCCTCGGCGAGCGGCATGAACACGAAGGCCGCGTCATATTCCGACATGCCGATCTCGAACACGGCGGCGATCTTGTAGACCTTGATGCGCGGCGTGGTGCCCATCGGCGTCACCGCGCCGCGCGGCGAGACCAGCGTCACGCTGTCGCCGGCGCGCAAGGTGAGCTGGTCGGCGAGCCTGCGGCCGATCACCACGGCCTGGCCCTGGTCGAAGCCCTCCAGCGTGCCCTGCTTGATGTTGCTTGCGATCGAGCCAAGCCCGTTGAGATCGGCGCCGCGAATGCCGCGCACCAGGACGCCCGCGGCGTTGAACGGCGACGAAGCCAGCGCCTGGCCTTCGACGATCGGCACGGCCAGCCGGACGCCCTCGATCGCCGACAGCCGCTCGGCCACCGCCTGGAAGTCGGTCAATGGGGACTCCAGCGGCTGCACCAGGAGGTGACCGTTGAGGCCCAAAATCTTGCCGAGCAGCTCTTTGCGGAAGCCGTTCATCACCGCCATGACGATGATCAGGGTCGCAACGCCGAGCATGATGCCGAGGAAGGAGAAGGCCGCGATGACCGAAATAAATCCCTCCTGCCGCCGCGCTCGCAGGTAGCGCAACGACAGCATCCATTCGAATGGGGCAAAAGGCCGTGTCCCGGATGATTCGCTCATCAATCCCCTTTGCAAACCGATTTCATCCGATTCTGGCGGTTTCAAGCCAGCATCGGGCCCCACGCACACCTAGAAACACACAGCTTATCGCGCAGCCCAACGCACAGGTTATCGCGACAACAGATCGATTGTGGCCGCTGGACTCAGGTTTTCCCGGCTGCCGTCGGCCCGCCGCTTGATCTCGTAGGTGCCGCCTGCGAGCCCCTTCGGCCCGATCACGACGTGGTACGGCACGCCGATCAGGTCGGCGGTGGCGAACTTGGAGCCCGGCCGCTCGTCGAGATCGTGGTAGAGCACGTCGACGCCCTTGGCCGAAAGCTCGCGGTAGAGATTGTCGCAGGCGCTGTCGGTGCCGCTGTCGCCCTGCTTGAGATTGAGGATCGCGGCCTTGAACGGCGCCACCGCCTCCGGCCACTTGATGCCGGCGTCGTCGTGGAACGCCTCGATGATGGCGGCGACGAGCCGGCTCGGGCCGATGCCGTAGGAGCCCATGTGCACCGGCTTCTCGGCGCCGTCCGGGCCGCTGACCACGGCCTTCATCGGCTCGGAATACTTGGTGCCGAAATAGAAGATGTGGCCCACCTCGATGCCGCGCGCGGAGACCTGCTTGCCGGCGGGGATCTGCCCGAACGCCGCAGGGTCGTGCTTCTCGGACGTGGCGGCGTAGAGCGAGGTCCAGTTGTCGACGGTCGACTGCAGGCCTGCGATGTCGTCGAAGTTCACGTCCGCGCCGGGCACCGGGAAGTCCAGATAGTCCTTGTGGCAGTAGACCTCGGATTCGCCGGTCGAGGCGAGAATGATGAACTCGTGACTCAAGTTGCCGCCGATCGGCCCGGTGTCGGCGACCATCGGGATCGATTTCAGGCCAAGCCGCGCGAAGGTGCGCAGGTAAGCCACGAACATCTTGTTGTAGGCGTGCTTGGCGCCGGCGTAGTCGACGTCGAACGAGTACGCGTCCTTCATCAGGAATTCGCGGCCGCGCATCAGGCCGAAGCGCGGACGCACCTCGTCGCGGAACTTCCACTGGATGTGATAAAGGTTCAGCGGCAGGTCCTTGTAGGACCGGACATAGGCGCGGAAGATCTCGGTGATCATCTCCTCGTTGGTCGGACCGTAGAGCATCTCGCGCTCGTGGCGGTCCTCGATCCGCAGCATCTCCTTGCCGTAGGCCTCGTAGCGGCCGCTCTCGCGCCAGAGATCGGCCGACTGGATGGTCGGCATCAGCATCTCGACCGCGCCGGAACGGTTCTGCTCCTCGCGGACGATCTGCTCGATCTTGCGCAGCACGCGCAGGCCGAGCGGCAGGAACGCGTAGATGCCGGCCGCCTCCTGCCGCATCATTCCCGCCCGCAGCATCAGCCGATGGGAGACGATTTCGGCCTCCCTCGGCGCCTCGCGCAGGATCGGCAGGAAGTAGCGGGACAGGCGCATCGGTTGCTCGGGTGAGAATCGGGCGGGCGGGACAGGCGTGGCACAGAAAGCGGATTGGGCTTGAAAATACAAGCGCAGCAAGGGCATGGGGCCGGGCTTAGCCCGCCAGGTTTTGGCCGCCGGGCTTGGGGCGCGGGTTTTGGACGTGGGGTTCGGCGGGAAGTTGGACGCAGAGCGCTGTCCTCCCGATTATGCTGCACCGCAGGAATGACAGGGGCTTCCGAGCCGGCTACAAGTTCTGGTCCGTACGGGGCAACTCGCGTTTTTTGTTCGGCCCACGTCTCGGGAGGAAAAGCCAAAGCGCGGAAACCGCGCTGCGACCTCGAATGTGTACCGTGTATCGGGGCTAAGAAAAAACTTCAGGCTTTTCGAGCAGGGCGTTGTCCCTGCTCTATTTTTTTTGGTTCTGGCCTCAGTTTCGGAACTCCGGCATGCCGAGCAGGCGGGCCAGGTCGTCCAGCGTCACGAGGCCCTTCAGATAGACGAAGACCAGGACCGCGAACACGACGGCCGATGCCACCGTGGTCCAGAGCAGCCGCATCCAGATCCGCGCGGCCTGTGGCGCACCGGGATCGGAACCCGGAGGGGCGTCATCGCCCTGGGGCCGCACGCCCCACGGCAGCACCGCGAACAGCACGACCCACCAGATCAGAAAATAGATGGCGATACCGGTCGCAATGCCCATCGCGTCAGGCCTGCTCGAGCTCGACCAGCGTGCCGCAGAAGTCCTTGGGATGCAGGAACAGCACCGGCTTGTCATGGGCGCCGATCTTCGGCGTGCCGTCGCCCAGCACGCGGGCGCCGGAGGCTGTGAGGCGGTCGCGGGCGGCGAGGATATCGTCCACCTCGTAGCAGATGTGGTGGATGCCCCCGTCCGGATTGCGCTCCAGGAACCTGGCGATCGGCGACTCCGCGCCGAGCGGCTCGAGCAATTCGATCTTGGTGTTCGGCAGCGTGATGAACACGGTGGTCACGCCGTGCGCCGGCTGCGGCACCGCGGCCGAAACGGTGGCGCCCAAGGTCCTGCGGTAGACCTCGGAGGCCTTGGCGATGTCGCGGACGGCAATGGCGACGTGGTTCAGTCGTCCGATCATGGTTTTTCACTCATGGGTGGCTCTTGCGGCCCGGCTGCCCAATCCATACCGGGCTGAAGCGGCTCTGTCATTCCGGGGCCGGCCCCTAAGCGCGTTCACGCGCGTCTTCGACGCGCTATGGGCCGGAGCCCGGAATCCAGTCCAACGGGCGGTGTTTGCATCTGGATTCCGGGCTCGCTCGCTTCGCGAGCGCCCCGGAATGACGGCGGTGAACATCGCTAGATCACCAGCACATGCACCGTGACGTTCGGCTTCTTGCGCCAGTGCGAGCCGACCGCGGCACGGACGCCTTTCTGGAGCGCGTCCGCGACCGAATCCGGATCGCGGCGGCGCGGCCGCGGCAGCGTTTGCAGCGTCTCGAGCACGGCGTCCGCGGCGACCTGGAACATCGGCTTGCCGTCGGCGGTCTGCTCCGGAATGCCGAGCATTTCGAGTTCCGGATCGGCCAGGAGCTGGCCCTTATCGTTGACCGCAACCGACACGAAGATCATGCCGGTGAAGCTCATGCGCTTTCGCTCGGCGACGGTGCGCGCTTCGGCGGCGACCAGCAGCGCGCCGTCCTTGTAGAAGCGTCCGGCCGGCACCTCGTCGACGATGTCGGGGGCGCCCGGCGCAAGCCGCACCAGATCGCCGTTCCGGCATTGCAGCGTATTGGCGCCGAGCCGCTTCGCCAGCGCCTCGTGCTCGGCGAGATGCAAGGATTCGCCGTGCACCGGGATGACGGTCGCGGGCTTGACCCAGCCGATCATCTCCTCGAGCTCGGCGCGGCGCGGATGGCCCGAGACATGCACCAGATGGGTGCGGTCGGTGATCACCTCGACGCCCTGGTCGATCAGGCCGTTGATCACGCGACCGATCGCCTTCTCGTTGCCGGGAATCGGCCGCGACGAGAAGATCACCCGGTCGCCGCGCGACAGCGCGACCTCCGGGTGCTCGTCGGCGGCGATGCGGGCGAGCGCGGCGCGCGACTCGCCCTGGCTGCCGGTACAGAGCGCCACCACCTTGTCCGGCGGCAGATGGCCGTAGATGTCCATGCCGCGGAACGGCTGCACGCCGTCGAGATAGCCGGTCTCGCGGGCGACACCGATGACGCGGTCCATGGCGCGGCCGACCACCACCACCTCGCGATCGGCCTTGCGCGCGGCCTCGGCCACGGCGCGGATGCGCGCGACGTTGGAGGCGAACGTGGTGACGGCGACCCTATGGGGGGCGCTTTCGATCAGCTTCGCCAGCTCGGCCGCGACGGCGGTCTCGGACGGCGAGCGGCCGTCGCGCACCGCGTTGGTGGAGTCGCCGATGAGCGCGAGGCAGCCTTCGGCGCCGAGCGCGCGGAGCTTTTTCTCGTCGGTCGGCGGGCCGATCACGGGGGTCGGATCGATCTTCCAGTCGCCGGTGTGCAGCACGTTGCCGAACGGCGTCCGCAGGATCAGCGCGTTGGATTCCGGGATCGAATGCGCGACCGAGCACAATTCAATGTCGAACGGCCCGACGTTGAAGCGGGAGCCGAGCGCCACCTCCCTGACCGGAATTTCCGGCGCCTCGGGCTCGCCTTCGAGCTTGGCCTCGAACAGCGCCTTGGTGAACGGCGTCGCGTAGATCGGCACCTTCAGCTTCGGCCAGAGGTCCATCAGCGCGCCGAAATGGTCCTCGTGGGCGTGGGTGAGGACGATGCCGGCGAGATTGCGCCGCTCCTCGATCAGATAGCGGATGTCCGGCAGGATCAGGTCGACGCCCGGCAGGTTCTCCTCCTGCGCGAACGAGACGCCGACGTCGACCGCGAGCCAGGTGCGCTTGCGCGGGTCGCCGAGCCCGTAGATCGAGAGGTTCATGCCGATCTCGCCCACGCCGCCGAGCGGCGCAAACACAAGCTCGCCCTGCGGACCGGCCATTCCTACCTCGCCGTCATGAACACGTCGCCCGCCGCAATCGCCTGCATTGTCCCATCAGGCAGACGCAGAACCAAGCGCCCGTTCGCGTCGATCGCCTCGAAGGTCCCGTTAAGCTCGCTGTCGCCGGTCCTGACCCGCACCGGCCTGCCGATGCCCGCGGCGCGCGAAATCCAGTCGGCGCGGATCGCGGCAAAGCCCGCGCCGCGGTCCCACTGCGCGAGCCGCGCGGTCATCGCCGCCGACAGCGGCGGAAACAGGCTGTCCGGCATGGCGCGGACGCCGGCTGCCGCGAGATCGGTCGCCGGAAATTCGGTGCCGGCGGGATGATGCACGCAGTTGACGCCGATGCCGACCACGACGGTCGTGCCCTCGCCTTCGACCAGGATGCCGGCGAACTTGTTGCGGTCGATGAGGAGATCATTCGGCCATTTCAGCGCCACGCGGCCCGCGAGCCCCGGAACGCGGGCGGTGACGGCGTCGTGCAGCGCCAGCGCCGCGACGAACGACAGCTCGGGAAAGCGATCCGGCGGCGACGGATCGGACAACAGCAGGCTCGCATAGAGATTGCCGGGCTCCGAGACCCAGGTGCGGCCGCGGCGGCCGCGCCCCGCGGTCTGGCTGCTGGCGACGATCCAGAGCGGCGCGCGCTCGCCGGCTCGCGCCAGCCGCAACGCCTCCTCGTTGGTCGAGCCGACCGTGTCGTAAGCGATCAGCCTCGCCCCGGCCGCTTGAGCCGTGGGGTCGAGCTGCATCAGAACAGCGACTTCGCCGCGGCCGTCGCGGCGTTGATCAGCGGCGCGGGGTAGGCGAAGAACAGCAGGTTGAACAGGCCGGTGACGCCGAGCACGGCCCGGAGCTCGCCCGGCATCGGCTTGAAGCTCGGTGCCGGCTCGTCGAAGTACATGGTCTTGACGATCACCAGGTAGTAGTAGGCGCCGACCACGCTGGTGAGAACACCGATCACCGCGAGCGTGAACAGGCCGGCTTTGATCGCGCCGAGGAACACGTAGTACTTGGCGAAGAAGCCCGCGAGCGGCGGAATGCCGGCGAGCGAGAACAGGAGCAGCGCAAGGAAGAACGCCAGCGCCGGATTGGTGCGGGCCAGCCCCGACAGATCGCTGATGTTCTCGACCATGCCGCCGTCGCGCCGCATCGACAGGATCACTGCGAAGCTGCCGACGGTCATGGCGAGATAGATCGCAAGATACACCAGAACGCCCTGGATGCCTTCCGCGGTGCCCGCCGCAAGGCCGACCAGCGCAAAGCCCATATGGCCGATCGACGAATAGGCCATCAGCCGCTTGATGTTGGTCTGGCCGATGGCGGCAAAGGCGCCGAGCGCCATCGAGGCGATCGAGACGAACACCACGATCTGCTGCCACTGCAGCGTGATGTTCGGGAACGCGCTGATGGTGGCGCGGGCGAAGATCGCCATGGCGGCGACCTTCGGCGCCGCGGCAAAGAAGGCGGTCACCGGCGTCGGCGCGCCCTCGTAGACGTCCGGCGTCCACATGTGGAACGGCACGGCGGAGACCTTGAAGCAGAAGCCCGCGAACAGGAACACCAGCCCGAAGACGAGGCCGATGCCGCCCTCGCCCGAGGCCTTGGCGATGCCGGCGAACGAGACGTTGCCGGTGAACCCGTAAATCAGCGAGCAGCCGTAGAGCAGCATGCCGGACGACAGCGCGCCGAGCACGAAGTACTTCAGGCCCGCCTCGGTCGAGCGGACGCTGTCGCGGCTCGAGGCCGCGACCACGTAAAGCGCAAGGCTCATCAGCTCGAGCCCGAGATAGAGCGCGATCAGGTCGCCGGCGGAAATGAGCATGCCCATGCCGGTGGTCGACAGCAGGATCAGCACCGAGAATTCGAACTTCTCCTGCTTCTCGGCCGCCAGGTAATTCAGCGACATCACGATGGCGAACGCCGAGCCGATATAGGTCAGGATCTTCATGAAGCGCGCGAAGTCGTCGACGATGAAGCTGCCGTTGAGGATCGTGCCGCCGGGCACGCGGGCGACGATGAACGCCGCGACGATCAAGAGCATGATCGCGCCGAGGTTGACCACCTGGGTGCTGTTTTCGCGGTAGGCGCCGACCATCAAGAGCAGCATGGCGCCGAGCGCGAGCACGATCTCGGGCAAGGCCGGTGCGAGCGATGACAGAGGGATGGCGTTCATCGGGGCGGCCTCACTTCGCCTCAGAGTTCATCAGCGCCGCGGCCTTGGCCGGGCTCGTGTTCGTCTGGCTTATGGCGCGCTGGTAGTTGTCGAGCAGCGCGGTGACCGAGGCGGACGACAGGTCGAGCACGGGCTTGGGATAGAAGCCGAGCAGCAGCGTCAACACGATCAGCGGCGCGAAGATCGCGATCTCGCGCACGCCCATGTCGCTGATATGGGCGAGGCTCGGCTTCTCGAGCTTGCCGAAGATCACCTTGCGGTAGAGCCAGAGCGCGTAGCAGGCCGACAGGATCACGCCGAGCGTCGCCAGCGTCGCGACGACGACGTTGACCTTGAACGTGCCGAGCAGCGTCAGGAACTCGCCGACGAAGCCCGAGGTGCCGGGCAGGCCGACGTTGGCAAGCGTAAAGATCATGAACACCACGGCATAGACCGGCATGCGATTGACCAGCCCGCCATAGGACGCGATCTCGCGGCTGTGCATGCGGTCGTAGACCACGCCGACGCACAGGAACAGCGCGGCGGAGACCACGCCGTGCGACACCATCTGGAAGATGCCGCCGGCCACGCCCTGCGCGGTCGCGGCGAAGATGCCCATGGTGACGAAGCCCATGTGCGCGACCGACGAATAGGCGATCAGCTTCTTCATGTCCTCCTGCACCATCGCCACCAGCGAGGTGTAGACGATGGCGATCACCGACAGCGTGAAGATGAACGGCGCGAAGTCGGCCGAGGCGTGCGGGAACATCGGCAGCGAGAAGCGGAGGAACCCGTAGCCGCCCATCTTCAGGAGAATGGCGGCGAGAATGACCGAGCCCGCGGTCGGCGCCTCGACGTGGGCGTCAGGCAGCCAGGTGTGCACCGGCCACATCGGCATCTTCACCGCGAACGAGGCGAAGAAGGCGAACCACAGCCACGGCTGCATGGTCTGCGGGAACGAGTGCTTCAACAGCACCGCGATGTCGGTCGTGCCCGACTGCCAGTACATCGCCATGATGGCGAGCAGCATCAGCACCGAGCCCAAGAGCGTGTAGAGGAAGAACTTGAAGCTCGCATAGACCCGGCGCGGACCGCCCCAGACGCCGATGATCAGGAACATCGGGATCAGGCCGCCCTCGAAGAACAGGTAGAACAGCACCAGGTCGAGCGCGCAGAACGTGCCGACCATCAGCGTTTCCAGGACCAGGAACGCGATCATGTATTCCTTGACGCGGACCTTGATGGCGCGCCAGCTCGCGGCGATGCAGAGCGGCATGATCGCGGTGGTCAGGATCACGAGCGGCAGCGAGATGCCGTCGACGCCCATGTGATAGGTGGCAAATCCGCCGAGCCACGGCTTCTTCTCGACGAACTGGAATTCCGCGGAGCCCGGGTCGAAGCGCTGAACCAGGATCAGCGACACGGCGAACACGATCAGCGTGGTCCAGAGCGAGACCCAGCGGGCGTTGCGCGCGCCGGCCGCATCGTCCTTCAGCATCAAAAGGACGATCACGCCGACCAGCGGCAGGAAGGTGGTGACGGAAAGAATGGGCCAGCTCGCCATCAGTGCGCTCCGGCGCCCGAGAACATGAACCAGGTGATCAGCGCCGCCGCCCCGATCAGCATGGCGAAGGCGTAGTGGTAGAGATAGCCGGTCTGCAGCCGCACGACGTTGCGGGTGACGTCGAGGACGCGGGCCGAGACGCCGTCAGGCCCCAGGCCGTCGATCATCCGGCCGTCGCCCTGCTTCCAGAACACGCGGCCGATCCAGATCGCCGGACGGACGAAGATCAGGTCGTACAGCTCGTCGAAGTACCACTTGTTGAGCAGGAACTCGTACAGCAGCCGATGCTGACGGGCGAGATTGTCGGCAATCTCGGTCCGGTAGAGATAGATGTAGCTGGCGATGCCCCAGCCGAGCGCGAGCATGACCGTCGGCAGGTAGACCACCCAGGCCGGCGCGTGATGCATCTCCTCGATGATGCCGCCCTGCTTGAGCGAGTCGCGGAAGAACTCGGCGGTGTGGTGGCCGGCGAAGTACTCCTTGAACGGGAAGCCGGCGGCGATCGAGCCGATCGCCAGCACGCCGAGCGGGATCAGGACCACCAGCGGGCTCTCGTGCGCCGCCTCGTAATGGTGGCGGTCGTGCGGCGTGCCGTGGAACGTCTTGTAGATCAGCCGCCAGGAGTAGAACGCGGTGAGGCCCGCGGCGATCACCGTCATCAGGAAGGCGTAGAGGGCGAACGGGTTGTTGCCGGCGTAGGCCGCCTCGATGATCGCGTCCTTGGAGAAATAGCCCGCCGTCAACGGGAAGCCGGTGAGCGCCAAGGTGCCGATCACCATGGTCCAGTAGGTGAAGGGGATCTTGTGGCGCAAGCCCCCCATGTTGCGGATGTCCTGCTCGTGATGCATCGCCATGATCACCGAGCCCGACCCCAGGAACAGCAGCGCCTTGAAGAAGGCATGGGTGAACAGGTGGAACATGCCGACCGAATAGGCGCCCACGCCCATGGCGACGAACATGTAGCCGAGCTGCGAGCAGGTCGAATAGGCGACGATCCGCTTGATGTCGTTCTGCACCAGGCCGATGGTCGCGGCGAAGAATGCCGTGGTGGCGCCGACGAGGGTGACGATCGCGGCGGCGGTCGGCGCGAGCTCAAACAGCGGCGACAGCCGCGCCACCATGAACACGCCGGCGGTGACCATCGTCGCGGCATGGATCAGCGCCGAGACCGGGGTCGGGCCCTCCATCGCGTCCGGCAACCAGGTGTGCAGCAGGAACTGCGCCGACTTGCCCATCGCGCCCATGAACAGCAGCAGGCAGATCAGCGTCAGCGCGTCGGCGTGCCAGCCGAAGAAGTTGATGGTCTTGCCGGTGAGCGACGGCGCCTGGGCGAAGATCGTGTCGAGGTCGATCGACGCCGTCATCATGAACACGGCGAAGATGCCGAGCGCGAAGCCGAAGTCGCCGACGCGGTTGACGACGAAGGCCTTGATGGCCGCCGCGTTGGCTTCGGGCTTGTGATACCAGAACCCGATCAAAAGATAGCTCGCGAGGCCGACGCCCTCCCAGCCGAAGAACAGCTGGGCGAGGTTGTCGGACGTCACCAGCGCCAGCATCGCGAAGGTGAACAGCGACAGATAAGCGAAGAACCGCGGCCGGTACGGATCCTCGTGCATGTAGCCGATGGAATAGAGGTGCACGAGCCCGGACACGGTGGTCACCACCACCAGCATCACGGCGGTCAGCGCGTCGATCCGCAGCGCCCAGTCGACCTTGAGGTCGGCCGAGATCATCCAGGTGAACAGCGTGACGCGTTCGCTGGTGTGGCCGAAGCCGATCTTCCAGAACACGATCCAGGACAGCACGCAGGAGATCAGCAGCAGCGACGTGGTGATGACCTCGGCGGCGCGGGAGCCGGCCGCGGCAGGCTCCGCCGGGGCATGGTGGTCGTCGTGATGGGCGTCCGCCGCATGGGCGTGGCCATCGTGGGCCGCATGCGCCGGCGCATGGTGATGGTCGTCGTCGGACGGCTCGGCGCCGGGGAAACGGCCGCGGGCGCCGACGATGGAAATCGCGGCAGCGAGAATGAAGCCCAGCAGCGGCAGGAAGACGATCGCCTGATACATGCCTACTCCTGGCGCATGATCTTGACCGACCTTGCTTCGCCCGCCGAAGCGGGCTTCGCGAAGGCGGGAAACCGGTTCCCACTTTTCGGGATCATGCGCGTTAGCCCTTCATCAGGTTGATGTCTTCGACCGCGATCGAGCCGCGGTTGCGGAAGTAGACGACAAGGATGGCGAGGCCGATCGCCGCTTCAGCGGCCGCGACCGTGAGCACGAGCAGCGCGAACACCTGGCCGACAATGTCGTTCAGATGGGTCGAGAACGCGACGAAGTTGATGTTCACCGCGAGCAGGATCAGCTCGATCGACATCAGGATGACGATGACGTTCTTCCGGTTGAGGAAGATGCCGAAAATCCCGATGGTGAACAGGATCGCCGCGACCGAAAGGTAGTGACCCAATCCGATGGTCATGCGCCCAATCCCTGCCCCGGCTGAACCTTGACGACCTCGATCGCGGTCGCCGGGGTGCGCGCCACCTGATCGGGAATGCTTTGCCGCTTCACGTTCGGCTTGTGGCGGAGCGTCAGCACGATGGCGCCGATCATCGCCACCAGCAGCACGATACCCGCGGCCTGGAAGTAGTAGACGTACTGGGTGTAGAGCACGCGGCCGATCGCCTCGGTGTTGGTGATGCTCGGCGGGATCGGCGCGGAGATCGCCTGCGGCAGGTTCGGACCGATCACCCAGGCGCCGACGACGGCGAGGAGCTCGGCGACGAAGATGCCGCCGACCACGAAGCCGACCGGGAGATATTGCAGCAGTCCCTGCCGCAGCTCGGCGAAGTCGACGTCGAGCATCATCACCACGAACAGGAACAGCACGGCGACCGCGCCGACATAGACCACGATCAGGATCATCGCCAGGAACTCGGCGCCCATCAGCACGAACAGGCCCGAGGCGTTGACGAAGGCCAGGATCAGATAGAGCACCGAGTGCACCGGGTTCTTCGCCGCCACGACCATGACGGCCGAAGCGATGCAGACGGTCGCGAACAGGTAGAAGAACAGCGCGGGAATGATCATCGCGGGGCCATCCTCACCGGTACGGCGCGTCGAGCGCGATGTTCTTCGCGATCGTGCGCTCCCAGCGGTCGCCGTTCGCCAAGAGCTTTTCCTTGTCGTAGTAGAGCTCTTCGCGGGTCTCGGCGGCGAACTCGAAGTTCGGGCCCTCGACGATGGCGTCGACCGGGCAAGCCTCCTGGCAGAGGCCGCAGTAGATGCACTTCACCATGTCGATGTCGTAGCGCGTGGTGCGGCGGGTGCCGTCGTTCCTGCGCGGCCCGGCCTCGATGGTAATGGCCTGCGCCGGACAGATCGCCTCGCACAGCTTGCAGGCGATGCAGCGCTCCTCGCCGTTCGGATAGCGGCGCAGCGCATGCTCGCCGCGGAAGCGCGGCGAGATCGGGCCCTTCTCGAACGGGTAGTTCAGCGTCGCCTTCGGCTTGAAGAAGTAGCGCATGGCGAGGAAGAACGCCGAGACGAACTCGGAGAGGAATATCGAGCGGGCGGCCTGATCCAACCTCATCGGCTTATCCTTTCGGCGCGAGGCCGGTGAACTGCAGCACCGCCGCGACGATCACCACCATCGCCAGCGACAGCGGCAGGAACACCTTCCAGCCGAGCCGCATGAGCTGGTCGTAGCGGTAGCGCGGCACGATCGCCTTCGCCATCGCGAACAGGAAGAACATGAACAGCGCCTTGAGCGCGAACCAGACCACGCCCGGCACCCAGGTGAACGGCGCGACCGGGAACGGCGGCAGCCAGCCGCCGAGGAACATGATCGTGCCCATGGCGCACATGGTGGCGATGGCGACGTATTCGCCGAGCATGAACATCATGTATGGCGACGAGCCGTATTCGACCATGAACCCGGCAACCAGTTCCGACTCTGCCTCGACCAGATCGAACGGCGGGCGGTTGGTCTCGGCGAGCGCAGAGACGAAAAACACCACGAACATCGGCAGCAGCGGCAGCCAATACCAGCCGAACATCCCGAAGCGCGTGTCCTGCGCGGCGACAATGGCGGAAAGATTGAGCGAACCGGCGCAGAGCAACACGGTGATGATGACGAAGCCGATCGAAACCTCGTACGACACCATCTGCGCTGCGGAACGGACCGCCGAAAGAAAGGCGTATTTCGAATTGGACGCCCAGCCCGCCATGATGATGCCGTAGACCATCAGCGACGAGATCGCGAAGATGTAGAGCACCCCGACATTGATGTCGGCGATCGCCCACCCGACGTTGACCGGGATCACCGCCCAGGTCGCCAGCGCCAGCGTGCAGGTGACGAGCGGCGCCAGCAGGAACACGCCCTTGTTCGACCCCGCCGGGATCACCGGTTCTTTGAAGACGAACTTCAGCAGATCCGCAAAGGATTGCAGCAGGCCCCACGGCCCGACCACGTTCGGCCCGCGCCTGATCTGCACCGCCGCCCAGATCTTGCGGTCGGCCAGCAGCACATAGGCGATGGCGACCAGCAGCACGACCAGCAGCAGCAGCGACTGCGCCACGATGATGATCAGCGGCCAGAGGTAACCGGACCAGAGTTCCGCGAACGTCATTGCCCTACTCCGCCGCGGTCATGGCCGTGCGCGCCTCGGCCAGGGCCGAGCATTCGCCCATGATGGCGGATGCGCGCGCGATCGGATTGGTGAGATAGAAGTCGTCGATGGCGGCCGCAAACGGCGCCTTGTCGATCGCCCCGCCCACCATGGAAAGCTGGCGGACGTCGGCGGGGCCGCTCGGCATCACCTGGCCGATCCGGGCGAGATGCGGATGCTCGGCAAACAGTGCCTGGCGCAGCGCAGCAAGCGAGTCATAGGGAAGCTTGACGCCCAATACGTCGGACAGCGCGCGGAAGATCGCCCATTCCTCACGCGCCTCGCCCGGCGGGAAGGTCGCGCGGCTGGCCATCTGCACGCGGCCCTCGGTGTTGACGTAAATGCCGGATTTTTCCGGATAGGCCGCGCCCGGCAGGATCACGTCGGCGCGGTGTGCGCCATTGTCGCCGTGGCTGCCGATGTAGACGACAAACGCGCCGGACGGCACATCGATCTCGTCGGCACCGAGCAGGAACAGCACGTCGAGTGCGTTGGACTTCGCCATCGCGCCGGCGTTCAGCCCGCCCTCGCCCGGCACGAAGCCGATCTCCAGCGCGCCGACGCGCGAAGCGGCGGTGTGCAGCACGCAGAAGCCGTTCCAGCCCTCCTTGACGGCGCCCAGCTCGATGGCGGCCTTGGCGGCGAGCGCGGCGACCGCCGCGCCGTCGGGCCGCGCCAGCGCACCGGCGCCGAGAATGACCAGCGGCCGCTCCACGCTTTTCAGCGTCTCGGCGAAGCTGTGCTTGCCCGCGGCAAGGTCGGCCAGTGTCTCGGGGCCCGCGCCCAGATAGTCGTAGCTATAGGTAAGGTCGGCCCGCTCGCCGATCAGCGCGACCGGGAACTTGCCGGCGCGCCAGCGCTTGCGGATGCGGGCGTTGAGCACGGCCGCCTCGCGGCGCGGATTGCAGCCGACGATCAGCAGCGCATCGGCGCGCTCGATGCCGGCGATGGTCGCGTTGAACAGGTAGCTCGCGCGGCCGAGCTCCGGATCGAGCGCCGCGCCGTCCTGGCGCGCGTCGATGTTCTTGGAGCCGAGCCGCGTCATCAGGCCCTTCAGCGCGAACATGTCCTCGACCGACGCAAGATCGCCGGCGATGGCGCCGATGCGCGCCGCGTTCGTGTCCTTCACCCGCGCCGCTATCGCCGCAAACGCCTGCGGCCAGGTCGCCTCGCGCAGCCTTCCGTTCTCACGGATGTAGGGCTGATCAAGCCGCTGCGTGCGCAGCCCGTCGACCACGTGCCGGGTCTTGTCGGAAATCCATTCCTCGTTCACGTCGTCGTTGTTGCGCGGCAGGATGCGCATCACCTCGCGGCCGCGGCTGTCGACGCGGATCGCGGAGCCGAGCGCATCCATCACGTCGATGGTCTCGGTCTTGGCGAGCTCCCAGGGCCGCGCCGCGAACGCATAGGGCTTGGAGGTCAGCGCGCCGACCGGGCAGAGATCGACGACGTTGCCCTGCAGCTCCGACGACATCGCATGCTCGAGATAGGTCGTGATCTCCATGTCCTCGCCGCGGCCGATCGC
>JAIESI010000078.1 GCA_019746135.1 Xanthobacteraceae bacterium | reverse complement strand
CTGGCGCGAAACTACCTGGCGGCTGTCTGCCTGACCGCCGCGCTGGTATGGTGGATTTAATGAGTCTGGACCCTAGTGATAGCTCTCGCCCGGCCGGACCTTGCCGCGGAACAGGTAGTAGACGAGCGCCGTGTAGCAGAGCGCGAGCGGCAGGAACACCAGCGTGCCGAGCAGCATGAAGATCTGGCTCGCCGGCACCGCGGCCGCCTGCCAGACCGTCATCGACGGCGGCACGAGATAGGGAAACCAGGAGATCACCAGGCCGAGATAGCCGAGCAGGAACATCGCGATCGCGGCGATGAACGGCCGCACCTCGCGACCGTTCTCCAGCGCGTGCCACGCGCCAAGCCCGATCAGCGCGGTGGCGACCGGCACCGGCCAGAGATAGAGAATGTTCGGCAGCGAGAACCAGCGCGCGGCGATCGCCGGCTGCACATAGGGCGTCCAGAGGCTCACCGCGCCCATGAATCCCAGCACCGCGAGAATGAGCATCTTCGCCTGGCCGCGGGCGCGGTCGGCGATCGGCCCCTCGGTCTTCATCACCAGCCAGCACGCGCCGAGAAGCGCATAGCCCGCAACCACGCCGAGCCCGCACAGCACCGCGAACGGCGTCGCCCAGTCGAACGCGCCGCCGGCAAACGCGCCGTTCTCGACGCGGATGCCCTGAATGAGTCCGGCAAGGATCACGCCCTGCGCGAAAGCCGCGAGCGTCGAGCCGGCGGTGAACGACAGGTTCCACCAGGTCTTGCTGCGCGACACGACGCGGAATTCGAACGCGACGCCGCGGAACACCAGCGCGAGCAGCATCACGATCACCGGCAGATAAAGCGCCGGCATGATCACCGCATAGGCGTGGGGGAACGCGACCAACAAGCCGCCGCCGCCGAGCACGAGCCAGGTCTCGTTGCCGTCCCAGAACGGCGCGATCGAGCGCATCATCTGGTCGCGCTCGGCTTCGGACCTGGTGGTGGGAAACAGAATGCCGATGCCGAGGTCGAAACCGTCGAGGATGACGTAAAGCGCGACCGCGGTGCCGATCAGCGCCGCCCAGATCACCGGCAGATACCATTCCATGTGGTTCCTCCCGCGGGTGACGTATCCTGCTAGCGGCCGCCGAGCGCTTCGCGGCCTGCGTCCTGCGCCGCCGCGATCGGGCTTGCCGAGAACTCCTTGCTCTCCTCGATGGCGCGGCCCTGCGGCCCTCGGTTGATGAGCCGGTTCATGTAGTAGATGCCCATCGCGAACACGATGCCATAGACGATGACAAAGAGGATGAGCGTCGTCAGCACGTGCGCCGCCGACACCGGCGAGGTCGCGTCGGCGGTGCGAAGGATGCCGGTCGCGATCCACGGCTGGCGGCCGGTTTCGGTGACGACCCAGCCGGCGATGACGGCGACAAAGCCGATCCACCACGCCTGCGACATGATCCAGAGATACCAGCGCGTCGTGAACAGCGTGCCGCGCCACCACAGATACGCGCCATAGAGCGCAGCCGCGACCATGAAGAAGCCGATCGCGAGCATGATGCGGAAGGCGAAGAATACCGGGACGATCGGCGGGCGCTCGTTGGCCGGCACGTCCTTCAGGCCGGGAAACAAGCCGTTCCAGTCATGCGTCAGGATGAGCGAGGAGCCACGCGGGATCGAGATCGCGAAGCGGTTGGTCTCGGCCTTCTCGTCCGGCCAGGCGAAGATGTGGAAGTCGCCGGGCTTGGAGCCGTCCCAGTGCGCCTCCATCGCCGCGATCTTCGTCGGCTGGTGCTTGAGCGTGTTGAGACCGTGCTGGTCGCCGATCAGCACCTGCAGCGGCGCCAGGATGACGAGCAGCCCGATCGCCATCCGCACCATGGTCCGCGAATCCTCATCGTGCTTGCCTGCGAGCAGGAAGCGGCAGCCGACCGCGAGCACGACGAAGCCGGTCGTCAGGTATGCGGCGTTCAGCATGTGCGCGAGGCGATAGGGGAAGGTCGGGTTGAACACCACGGCGATCCAGTCGAGCGGATAAGCGATGCCGTCGCGCACCTCGTGGCCGGCCGGGTACTGCATCCAACTGTTGGCCGAGAGGATCCAGAACGCCGAGGTCGCGGTGCCGACCGCGACGACGACCGCCGACAGGACATAGAGCCACGGCGGCACGCGGCTGAAACCGAACAGCAGAATGCCGAGGAAGGTTGCCTCGAGGAAGAAGGCGGTCATCACCTCGTAGCCGATCAGCGGCCCGATGACGTTGCCGACCACCACCGAGAAGCGGCTCCAGTTGGTGCCGAACTGGTAACTCAGCACGATGCCGGAGACGACGCCCATCGCGAACGACACGGCGAAGATCTTCACCCAGAACTGCATCAACCGGTGATAGCGCCCGGTGCCGGTGCGCAGCCAAAGCACGCCGAGCGTGGCGATGTAGGCCGAAAGTCCAATCGTGAAGGTGGGGAAAATAATGTGAAAGGTGATGGTGAAGGCGAATTGCAGGCGGGCCAGCAGGACGGGATCGAGGTCCATGACGCGACGCTCCGGCACCATTTTCCGGCGGCGTGCCGGTTGAGGCGCTCGCTGCTCCTAATGTCATCCTCGTTGTTGAATTCCGCAAGAGGCTGATGTCTCGCGCGTGGCAGCCCGCTATGCTGTGGAGCCAATTGTGATGAGTTTACCGGGGATTGGGCAGGGGACCTGACGATGAGCGACGCATCCAGCAGACCTGAGGGCAGCGCGCCTGCGGGCTTTCTCGAACGGCAATTCAAGCTTTCCGAGCACGGCACGAACGTCCGCACCGAATTCATTGCGGGCGCAACCACGTTCCTGACGATGGCCTATATCCTGTTCGTCAATCCATCGATCCTGGCCAAGGCCGGCATGGACCAGGGCGCGGTGTTCGTCGCCACCTGCATTGCCTCGGCGGTGTCGACCCTGGTGATGGCGTTCTATGCCAACTATCCGATCGCGCTCGCGCCCGGCATGGGGCTCAACGCGTTCTTCGCCTTCACCGTGGTGCTCGGCTACAAATATTCGTGGCAGCAGGCGCTGGCCGCGGTGTTCTGCTCGGGCGCGCTGTTCTTTGCGCTGTCGCTGTTCCGGGTGCGCGAATACATCATCGACGCGATCCCGCGCAACCTGAAGCTTGCGATCTCGGCTGGCGTCGGCCTGTTCCTCGCCATCATCGCGCTGGAGGAAGCCAAGCTCGTGGTGGCGCATCCGGCGACGCTGGTCACGCTCGGCGATCTCAAGCAATGGCCGGCGATCCTTTGCCTGCTCGGCTTCGTGCTGATCGTCGCGCTCAACTACCGCAAGGTGATCGGCGGCACGGTGATCGGCATTCTCGTTGTGGCCGCAATCGGCATTCCGCTCGGGCTGTCCAAGTTCGGCGGCGTCGTCTCCGCGCCGCCCTCGATCGCCCCGACGCTGTTCCAGCTCGACTTCTCGCGCATCTTCGAGCAGACCTTCATCATCGTGGTGTTCAGCTTCCTCCTGGTCGATATCTTCGACAATGCCGGCACGCTGATCGGCGTGACGCACCGCGCAGGCCTCCTCGACAAGGACGGCAAGCTGCCGCGCATGAAACAGGCGCTGCTGTCGGACAGCTTCGCCGCGATGTTCGGCTCGCTGATCGGCACCTCGACCACGACGAGCTATATCGAGAGCGCGTCGGGGGTGGCGGCCGGCGGCCGCACCGGGCTCACCGCGGCGTTCGTCGCGATGTTCTTCATCCTCGCGCTGTTCTTCTCGCCGCTCGCCGGCATGGTGCCGGCCTATGCCACGGCCGCGGCGCTGCTTTACGTGGCCTGCGTCATGGCGCAGGGGCTCGCCGACATGGCCTGGGACGACCTCACCGAGTATGCGCCGGCGGTGGTCACCGCGGTGGCGATGCCGTTCACCTATTCGATCGCGACCGGCATCGGGCTCGGCTTCATCACCTACGTGCTGTGCAAGCTGATCGCGGGAAAGATCACCGAAGCAAAGCCCGCGGTCATAATTCTGGCGCTGATCTTCGGCTTGAAGTTCGCCGTCGCAGGGTAGGGACCATGCCCGGCCGAAAACTCGCCGTTGCCGTTCTCGCCGCGTTGCTCGCCTGGCTTGTGCCGCAGGCGGCGGACGCGCAGCCGAAAGAGCTCAAGGTGTTCGGCTCGCGCGTCACCAAGGTGATCCTGGGCGAGCTCGGTCCGCAGTTCGAGAAGGCCACGGGCTTTCGGCCGGAGGTGACCGCCGACGTGGCGCAGGTGATGAAGCGGCGGATCGAGGGCGGCGAGGCGTTCGATCTTGCGGTGCTGGTGGACTTCCAGATCGACGACCTGATCAAGTCGGGCAAGCTGCTTGCTGATACCCGTGCGGACATCATGTCGTCGGGCATCGGCGTCGCGGTGAAGCGCGGCGCGCCAAAGCCCGACATCAGCACGGTCGATGCGTTCAAGCAGGCCCTGCTCAATGCCAAGTCGATCACCTATCTGAAGGAAGGCGCGAGCACGATTCATCTGCGCAAGGTGTTCGACCAGCTCGGCATCACCGAGGCGATCAAAGGCAAGGCGGTCGAGACGCAGGGCGAGCAGGTGTCGGAATTCGTCGCCGAAGGAAAGGTCGAGCTTGGCCTGATCGTCATCCCCAACATCATGTCGGTGCCGGTCGCGGAGGTGGTGGGTCCGCTGCCGGCTGCGATCAACTCGATCGTCATGTTCACCGCGGGCGTGTCGGCCAGCTCGCCGAACCAGCAGGCGGCGCGCGAGCTGATCAAGCTGATGAAGAGCCCGGAGGCGAAGCCCGTGATCAAGGCCAAGGGCAACGATCCGGCCTGAGCGGAAGGCACGTCATGGCGGAACTCACGTCATCCTGGCTGTTCTGGGCGATCATGTCGGCGGTGTTCGCGGCGCTGACTGCGATCTTCGCCAAGGTCGGCGTGGAGAACGTCAACGCCGACTTCGCGACCTTCATCCGCACCATCGTCATTCTCCTGACGCTCGCTTTCATCCTGATCGCCACCGGCCAATTCCAGGCCCCCGGCTCGATCTCGGGGCGCACCTACACGTTCCTGATCCTGTCGGGGCTTGCGACCGGCGGCTCGTGGATCTGCTATTTCCGCGCCCTGAAGGCCGGGCAGGCGGCGCAGGTCGCGCCGATCGACAAGCTTTCGGTGGTGCTGGTCGCGCTGTTCGGCGTGGCGTTTCTCGGCGAGAAGCTCACGCTGCCGAACTGGCTCGGCGTGGCGCTGATCGCGAGTGGTGCGATCCTCGTCGCCTGGCGCTGAGCACCCGCAAGATTCAACCAGGCTGGACAGCGACATGGAAGCCAACGACGCCGCGGAAATGATGGATGCCGAGCGCACGCGCGACACCTTCAAGCAGCGCGCCGCGATGGCGATTGCGATCTTCGCCATGATCCTTGCGATCTGCGGGCTCGGCGGCTCGAACGCCGGCAAGGAGGCGCTCAACAACAACGTGCTCGCCTCCAACTACTTCAGCTTCTTCCAGGCCAAGAACATGCGGCAGACCGCGACGGAGCTTGCCGCCGACGAGCTGGAACTCGGCTGGCTCAACGACCCGGCAGTCCCTGAGACAACGCGTCAGGCGATGCGGCAGCGGCTCGAGCAGTACCGCAAGACCGTCGCCCGCTACGAGTCGGAGCCGGAGACGCGCGAGGGCAAGAAGGAGCTGATCGCGCGCGCCCGCGAGCACGAAGAGAAGCGCGACCACGCGCTGAAGCAGGACCCGTATTTCGACTACGCCGAGGCGCTGTTGCAGATCGCCATCGTGCTGATTTCGGTGGCTATCGTCGCGGATCTTGCGTGGCTCGCGTTCCTCGGCGGTCTCGTCGGCTTTGCCGGCACGCTCCTGACCATCAATGGGTTCTATCTGCTGGTGGAGATTCCGGGGCTGGCGTGAGCCCTCTCCGCCGTCATTGCTGTGCACGAGCAGCGTAGATGAGCCAAGGCGCGCAGTAGCGCGTTCACGCGCGTTTTCCACGCGCTGTGGCCGGCCCACTTCTTCGTGTTCAGCGCGCGTCAACGCTTGCCCACACTACATCTGCTTCGTGCGCTTCATCCGGAAACCGCGTCAGCGGCAGCATGATCTCGAAGGCCGCGCCGTGCGGGCCCACGGTCCAATCGTATCGCTTAAGAGGCTCACTCACTCTGCAGCGTGGGGGAAGTCCGGGCGGTCCCGCACGGCGAGCGCCTGCGATCCAACGTTGACCGGCTGGACCATCGTCGCTCCATCCGGGTTGAAGACGAACGTGCCGGCCGTGTTCCGGTAAGGCGCGGCATTGTGCTGCAATCGCGTATAAAGCACGGCGACGCTGACGAACTGATCGTGATGCAGATCGTCGTGCGATGCGAGGCGCGAAATGTCGACGACCTGGACCTTGGCCTTGAGCGCCGCCTCCTGAACGATCGGGTTGTCGACGTCGAGCGCTCCGGCCCGCACGGCCCCCGTGCCGCCCAGAAGGGTGGAAAACCGGAGCGCGCCGTCGTCCTTGGAGACCAGCACCAGCAGCGGCAGCTTGAGCGGGCCGAGCGTCTGGACCTGGCCGCGGAACACCTGGGCGTCGATGTCGGGAGCCGCCAGCACGACGCGGTTCAAGCGGGCGATGACCTGGTTTTTTCCTTCGGCGCGAAGCTGACGCAGGGTCTCCATGGTCAGCATGCAGCCCATGCTGTGAGCCACCAGAAGAATCTCCCCGACCTCCGGACTGGCGGTCAGCATCGTGAGCAAGGCCGCGAGTTGATCGCGCGAACCGATCGCCGCGGCCTTGTCGGCTTCATAGCCGATCACCTGAGCTTGTGACGGCCACGCGAACAGGATCGGGACGCCGTCGACCTTGGCGTCGGCCTGCAACTGGGTCATCCGGAACAGCGATTCCTGGAAGTTGTTGTTGAAGCCGTGCACGAAGACGAAGACCTTGTGCCGCTTGCGGCCGCCGCCTTTTGGCGCGACGGCCTTGCGGAAGTCGGCTTCGGTCAGCACGGCCTGATCGACGATGGCGAAGCTCGTCTTCGGATCGGGAGGATCGGTCGGCAGTTCGATCGTGCCGGGCCGGTGGTTGGGCGGGACCGAGACGGCGAACTTGGCAAAATTCAGCGCCGGGGCACGGTTTGCGGTGAACACGTTTTGCGACGGGCTTTGGCGTTCCCGGCTGGTCGCCACGTAGATCTGCACGGGCTTGTCGCCGGGCAGGGCGGCCACCGGGGTCAACAGCTCCGGGCCGGGGCGGCTGGCGCAGCCGGAGAGCGCAACGGCGATGAGGACGATGAAAGCGGTGCTGATGCTGCGGCGTCCAGAACGACCGCGGTAACCCGGTTCACGCATCGGAAGCCCACCCAACCCCACACGATGTGGCGATGATATTGCAAAATGTGTTGGAATTGTTAACCGCAGCGGCCCGACCGATTCAATTGATGATCCGCAAGGCGGCGCTGTCGCCAATCAGCGTGAGGAATCGTGAAGCGCGGCCGGTGAGTCAGCAAGTTTCTGGCGCGACCCTGGTGTTGCGCCCTGGCTCTCGCCGCCGGCCGCGGCGGAAAAAGTTCGCGCCGGATGCGTCCGCTTGAACGCGCGCGTGAAAGCGCGAGCGCTACGGCTTCAGCCCGTAACGGCCGAACTCCTCGGCGATGTCGGCCTTGAGCTGCCTGGCCGCGTTGATGTCGGAGCTGCCGCCGTTCCTGTCGCCCTTGCGGAGCTTGGCAATGCCGCGGCCGTAGAGCGAGCCGGCGAGCCGCGGGTCGCCCTTCAAGGCGGCGTCGTAATCCTTGATCGCGTTGTCGAACTGGTTGAGCTTCAGATAGACGAAGCCGCGGGTGTCGAGCACGTCCGGCACGCCGGCCTTGATCTTCAGTGCCTGCTCGCAATCGGCCAGCGCCTGCTGCGCCTGGCCGGGGCTCATCGCCCGCACCCAGCAGCGCGCGGACCAGGCGTCGATGTTGTTGGGCTGAAGCCTGGTCACCTCGCCGTAGTCGGCGGCGGCCCGCGCGTAGTCGCCCTTGCGCTGATAGGCGGCCCCGCGGTTGTTGTAGGCATAGATCGATTTCGGATTGAGCTTGAGCGACTGGTTGTAGTCGGCCAGCGCCTTGTCGAGCTCGTTCTTGGCCTCGTAGGCCTGGGCGCGGCTGTTGAGATAGTCCGGATCCTGCGGATCGACCTTCAGCGCCTGGCTGTAGTCGCCGATCGCGCCGTCGAAGTCGTTATTGTCGGCTTTCGCGACGCCGCGGTAATAGTAGCCGTTGGCGAGATTCTTCAGCGTCTCGTCGATCACCGCATCGCAGCTTTTGATCGCCACGTCGGGCTTTGTGGACTTGCGCTCGTTCATGCAGGCCGCGGCGGCTTGCGCCGAGACCGGCGCTTGCGCGCGGCGCGGCGCTTCGGTCGGAGCCGGAGCCGGCTGCGTGGTCCGTTGCGGCTGCGCGGCCTGAGCCGGCCGCGACGGCTGGACCTGTGACGGTTGAACTTGCGCGGGCTGGGCCTGCTGCGGCTGCGGGGCCGGCCGGTAGGAGGGCGACGATGGCTGGCTCGTGCTGCTTGCGCCCGACGGGTTGCTCGGCACCTGCCGGTAAGGCCCGTAGGTCTGCGCGCTTGCGCTGGTCGCGAAGGCGATCGAAGCGCAGAGGGCTGCCAGTTGCGGGAAATAACGGCTGCGGCGGTCACGACACATGGTTAATCTCCGGACGCCCGAACCAACGCCCACCGGTGCCGCATGCCGGTGGCGGACGGGCCTTGAAGCATTCGGGCATCATTGCGGGCTGGCGATGAAACGCAATGCGACGCGCGCGCTTTCTGCTGCTCAGGTTAATTTGCTACCCGGCGCTGGCGGTGATGCTCGCAGCCGGCGTGGCGCTCGGCGTGGTTTGGGTTAACGGCCGATGCCCGCCGTTCGACGAGATCGGCGTGACCTGCGCGACGAAATTCTCGCAAGCCTTGGCCGACTTCGGGCTTTCGATCGCGCTGCTTTCGGCGACGACCGGCATTCCGGGAATCCCTGCGCTCGGCGGGGCCTGGCTGATGGTGCTGGATCTGCGGCGGTGGCAGAAGAGCCGCAGCGTTGCTGCGTGATTGTCGCGACTAGCCCAACGCCTTCCTGATCGCGAGCAGGTCGCGCCAGGCGAGCCGCTTGCCGATCGGCGAGCGCAGGAGATAGGCCGGGTGCAGCATCGGCATGGCGCGGATCTCGCGCGTGCCGGTCTGGTAGCCGAACCAGCGCCCGCGGTTTTTGGTGATGCCCTGGATGCCGAGCAGCGCGCCGGTCGAGGGCTGGCCGACGGTGACGAGAATGTCCGGATCGGCAAGCTCGATCTGCCGCTGCACGAACGGCAGGCAGATTTGCGTCTCCACCGGCGTCGGCGTGCGGTTGCCGGGCGGCCGCCACGGCACGATGTTGGCGATGTAGACATCGGTGCGCGCAAGCCCAATCGCCTGCAGCATCCGGTCGAGCAATTGTCCCGAACGGCCGACGAACGGCAGCCCTTGCCGGTCTTCCTCCGCGCCAGGCGCTTCGCCGACCAGCATCAGCCGCGAGCCCGGCGTGCCGTCGGCAAACACCAGCCGGCTCGCCGAGGCCTTGAGCGCACAGCCCTCGAAGCGGTCGAGGATCGCGCGCAGTTCGTCGAGACTTGCGGCGCTGCGGGCCGCCTCGCGCGCGGCCATGACGGCGGCGTCGGGGGGCGGTGGTGCCGCTGCCGCCACGGCGACCGCGCGCACCGGCGCACTGACCGGAGGACGGGGCAGGGGCGGTGTGATGGATGGAGCGGCCGCGGCGGGTTGCGGCTCGGGCCGGTCGTTCGACAGCCAGTCGTTCGGCGTCTCGCCCACCGCGACGTCCACGCCGGCTTCGGCGTAGAAGGCGAGCAGGTCGCGGGTCGCACGGTTGTTGTCGGGGATCATTCAGTCGAACAGCCGATGGGTGTGCGGGCTTTGCAGCAGGCTCAGCAGCAGGATGATGATGCCGCCGGCCAGGGTTCCCAGCGCCGCGCCGATGATGGCCATCAAAAGCGGCCGAAATTTATCCGGGACCCGCTCGGCCTCGACCTCCTTGGCGTGCAGGCCGATGGCGGTGTTGATCAGCACTTGAATCTGCTCGGCGGTGAGCGGCTTGCCCGGCGGAAGCTCCGCCTCGTCCTCGTCCTCGTCCTCGTCGTCGTTCGGGGCGTCCGGTGCGGTCTTGCCGTTGGCCCCGTTCTTGAGCGTCTCGGCGTAGCGCCAGCGCAGCAGCACGCGCAGGTCGCCGCGCAGCGTATAGGTCTTGAAGAATTCCGGATGCTGCTCGAACAGCGTCTGCCATTTTTTGCGCTCGGCAAACTTGATCGGGGCCTTGTCGAGCTGCTCGGAGGTCAGTTCCTCGCTCGCCTCGAGCTCGGCAACCCAGCGGTTGAGGGTGCCGGAAGGGCGGTCGGCCACGGCCAAGATCTGGATCGCCGCGATCAGATTCGCCAGGCGATCCTTATCCAAATAATGGCTGTTCCCCATCCCATTGCCCTCAACACCCCAGCGCAGGCTATCATGTTATGGAGGAAGTCCAGGCACAACATGTGCAACATGTGCAACAAACGGTTGCGAGCGCACCAAGGTCAATCCAATGCCCGATGAGATGCCAACCCGCGAAGCGATGGAGTTCGACGTCGTCATTGTCGGAGCGGGACCCGCGGGGCTCGCCGCCGCCATTCGCCTCAAGCAGCTTTCCCCCGAGACCGGCGTGGTCGTGGTCGAGAAGGGCTCGGAGGTCGGCGCGCACATCCTGTCCGGCGCGGTGATCGATCCGATCGGCCTCGACCGGCTCCTTCCGGAATGGCGCGCGGAGGACACGCCGATCAAGACGGAGGTCACCGACGACCGCTTCTATTTCATGACGCAGGTGGGAGCGGTGAGGCTGCCGAACTTCATGATGCCGCCGCTGATGTCGAACCACGGCAATTACATCGTTTCGCTGGGAAATGTCTGCCGCTGGCTCGCCACCAAGGCCGAGGCGCTCGGCGTCGAGATCTATCCGGGCTTTGCCGCAACCGAGGTGCTGTTCGAGAACGACGCGGTGGTGGGCGTTGCGACCGGCGACATGGGCATCGCCAAGGACGGCACGCACCGCGGCGACTTCACGCGCGGCATGGAGCTGCGCGCCAAGTACACGCTGTTCGCCGAGGGCGCGCGCGGCAGCCTGTCGAAGACGCTCATTGCCCGCTATGGCCTCGATCACGGCCGGCAGCCGCAGAAATTCGGCCTGGGCCTGAAGGAGCTCTGGCAGGTCGCGCCCGAGAAGCACAAGCCGGGTCTCGTTCAGCACAGCTTCGGCTGGCCGCTCGACAATGCAACCGGCGGCGGCTCGTTCCTCTACCACTTCGACGACAACCTGGTGGCGGTCGGCTTTGTGCTGCATCTCAACTACAGCAATCCGTACATCTCGCCGTTCGAGGAATTCCAGCGCTTCAAGACGCATCCGGCCATTCGGGGCACGTTCGAGGGCGGCAAGCGCATCTCCTACGGCGCGCGTGCGATCACCGAGGGCGGCTATCAATCGGTGCCCAAGCTCACGTTCGCGGGCGGGGCGCTGATCGGTTGCGCCGCGGGCTTCGTCAACGTGCCGCGCATCAAGGGAAGCCACAACGCCATCCTTTCCGGCATGCTTGCGGCCGAGCATGTCGGCGAGGCGCTCAAGGCGGGACGCTCGCACGACGAGATCGCCGACTATGAGGAGGCCTGGCGCGAGGGCGAGATCGGCAAAGACCTGTGGAAGGTGCGGAACGCCAAGCCGTTGTGGTCGAAGCTCGGCACGCTTGTGGGCATCGGCGCGGGCGGCTTCGACATGTGGTGCAACACGCTCGGCTTCTCGCTCCTTGGCACGCTCGCCCACGGCAAGCCCGACTCGCAGACGCTGCGGCCCGCCATCGAGTGCCGGCCGATCCCCTATCCCAAGCCCGACGGCAAGCTCACCTTCGACCGCCTCTCATCGGTGTTTCTCTCCAACACCAACCACGAGGAGGACCAGCCGCCGCACCTGCATGTCGGCGACATGGCGCTTCAGCAGGCATCGGAGCACGATGTTTATGCAGGGCCCTCGGCCCGCTATTGCCCGGCGGGTGTCTATGAATGGGTCGAGGAGGGCGGGAAAGCTCGTTTCGTGATTAACGCGCAGAACTGCGTCCACTGCAAAACCTGCGATATCAAGGACCCGAACCGGAATATCACCTGGGTGCCACCGGAGGGCGGCGGCGGGCCGAAATATTCAAGTATGTGAGGTGGATTTAGGCGGTCGGTCACGATACCGCCACATCGACTGGCAAGGTGCCCAACGATAGACGCGAAGACAGGCGCGCGGTTCCCTGATCCTTGCGGGCGGCTTGCAAAAAGTCCATTCTGCGGGCGACTCAGAGGGCTGGCGTTTAGCCGCCCATGGAGGCATCTGCCCGTGAACGTTTCGAAGAAGATCCGCCGTCTGGCCGGGGTTCTGCTTGGCGCGGCGGCACTGTGCCTGCCCGCAACGCTGTCCGCGCAGGGCACCTCGCAGAACCCGCCGCCGGGCCGGACGTTCGTGCCCTCGGCGAACGAGCTTGCCCGGCTGTCGATGTCCGGCAGCTATCTCGCCGCGCGCCACGCCGGCACGCAGCGTGACGCCGCGGCCGCCGCCGCCTACTACCGCGCGGCGCTGCGCAACGATCCGAAGAACAACGAGCTTCTGCAGCGCGCCTTCCTCTCGGTGCTGGCGGAAGGCGACGTTGAGGAGGCGACACGGCTCGCCGAGCAGGTGGCCGCGGTCGACCGCAACGACCGGATCGCCCGCCTGGTCCTCGGCGTGAAGGCGCTCAAGCAGAAGAAATATCAGGCGGCGAAGCAGAATCTCGCGCAGTCCGTGCGCGGGCCGATCACCGATCTCGCCGCGACCCTGCTCGCCGCCTGGGCGACCCAGGGCGCAGGCGAATCCAAGGCCGCGATCGAGTCGATCGACAAGCTGCAGGGCGCGGACTGGTACGCGCTGTTCAAGGACCTGCATGCGGGCCTGATCCTCGATCTGTCCGGCGCGAAGAAGGAGGCCGGCAAGCGCTTCGACCGCGCCCACAAGCTCGACAGCACCGCGCTCCGCATCGTCGAGTCCTACGGCTCCTGGCTGTCGCGCAACGGCAGCAGGGACGAAGCGCTGAAGGTGTACAAGGCGTTCGACGCGCAACTGCCGCGGCATCCGCTGATCGTCGAGGCGATGGACGCACTGAACAAGGGCAAGACGCTGCCGCCGCTGGTCGACAGCGCGCAGGCCGGCGCGGCCGAGGTGCTCTATGGCCTCGGCGCCGCGCTCGGGCGGCGCGGCGGCGAAGACCTCGGCCTGGTCTATCTCCAGCTCGCGCTTTATCTCGCGCCGAACCAGCCGCTGGCGCTGCTCTCGCTCGCCGACCTCTACGAGCAGGTGAAGAACCCGCAGCTTGCCATCAAGATGTACGAGCGGGTGCCGACGAGCTCGCCGCTGCGCAGGAACGCCGAGATCCAGCTTGCGACCAATCTCGACACGCTGGAGCGCACCGACGAGGCCAAGGAGCGTCTCAACAAGCTGATCGCGAGCCATGCCGACGATCAGGAAGCCATCATGGCGCTCGGCAACATCCTGCGTGCGCGCAAGGCGTTCAACGAATGCGCCGCGGTCTACAGCAAGGGCATTGCCAACATCAGCAATCCCGAGAAGCCCCACTGGCTGATCTTCTATTTCCGCGGCATCTGCAACGAGCGGGACAAGAAGTGGGATGCGGCCGAGGTCGACCTCAAGCAGGCGCTGAAGCTGTATCCCGATCAGCCGCACGTGCTCAATTACCTGGGCTATTCCTGGATCGACCAGGGCGTCAATCTCGACGAGGGCATGAAGATGATCCGCCGCGCCGTCGAGCAGCGGCCGGACGACGGCTACATCGTCGACTCGCTCGGCTGGGCCTATTACCGGCTCGGCAACTTCGAGGAGGCGGTGAAGCACCTGGAGCGGGCCGTCGAACTGAAGCCCGAGGATCCGACCATCAACGATCACCTCGGCGACGCCTATTGGAAGACGGGGCGGCAGCTCGAGGCGTACTTCCAGTGGTCGCACGCGCGCGACCTCAAGCCCGAGCCCGAGGAACTGGTGAAGATCAAGCAGAAGCTCGCCTCGGGCCTGCAGGAAGAGAGCACCGCGGCGAATGCGCAGAAGCCGGGCGGCGGCTGAGGCGGTTCGCAGCCTTGTATTGGTTCAATGCCCGGCTTTGCCGGGCATTGTGTTTTTGGTGACGGGTAGCGACAACCGCAGCGGCGGCGGCTATGAACCTTGCCGATGGCCGCCCTCGTCGAACTCGCCCCCGCCAAGGTCAATCTCACGCTCGCCGTGCTCGGCCGCAGGGCCGACGGCTATCACCTGCTCGACAGCCTGGTGGTGTTCGCCGGCGTTGCCGACCGGCTGACGCTCGCGCCGGGGCCGGCGCTGTCGCTCAAGGTCCGCGGCGAAACGGCCGCGCAGGCGGGGCCGCTCGACGACAACCTGGTGCTGAAAGCCGCCCGCGCGCTGGCGGGAGAGGTGCCCGGTCTGAAGCTCGGGCGCTTTACGCTGGAGAAGCGCCTGCCGGTCGCGGCCGGGCTTGGCGGCGGCTCCTCGGATGCCGCGGCAGCGCTGCGCCTGCTGGCCAAGGCCAACCGGTTCAGGATCGCCGGCGCGCCGGTTGCGAAAATCGCGCCCATGATCGGGGCCGACGTGCCGGTCTGCGTCGATCCGCGGCCGCGGCGCATGCGCGGCATCGGCGAGGTGCTGTCCGCGCCGCTGGGAATGCCGAAGCTCGCCGCGGTGATGGTCAATCCCGGTGTCGCGGTGCCGACCCGGGACGTGTTCATGAAGCTCGGCTTGAAGCCCGGCGGGCCGGTGCGGCGGGCGGCCCCGGCGCGGGCCTTGCCGCGCGGGGTTGCGGGCTTCGTCGAATATCTTTCGAAGCACGGCAACGATCTCCAAGCGCCCGCGATCGAGGTTCAGCCGGTGGTCGCGCGGGTGCTTGCCGATATCCGCGAGAGCAAAGACTGCCTGCTGGCGCGCATGTCGGGCTCGGGTGCGACCTGTTTCGGCATCTTCGCATCGCCGCGCGCGGCGAGCGTTGCGGCGCGAAGCCTTTCGGCCGCGCAGCCCAAATGGTGGGTGAGGGCGACCACGCTCGGCTAGCGCTGTGCAGACTTGAAGGTTTCAATCGGTCGCCCGATGCAACCTTAGATTATCGATCGTCAAAATGAAATGGGCAATCCGTCAGGCCGACGGCCAGACAGTGCCAAGGGGCGCGCCTTCTCAATCGAAGGCAAATGCGAATCTCGTAAGCTGAGACGCGTCCGTGTGGCGGGCGCGGTCAGTGCGTCCGGGCGGTGCAGAACTCCACCGCCTCTTCCAGCGCCTGCTTCATCTCCGAGGCCGGGAACAGCGCCAGCGCGTCGCGGGCGATCGCGCCGTAGTGTTGCGCGCGCTTGATGGTGTCCTCCAGCGCGCGGTGCTTGATCATCAGTCCCACGGCGGTGTCGAGATCGTTGTCGCCAGTCTCGCCCTGTTCCAGCGCCCGGGTCCAGAACGCGCGCTCGCTTTCCGAGCCGCGGCGGAACGACAGCACCACCGGCAGCGTGATCTTGCCTTCGCGGAAGTCGTCGCCGATGTTCTTGCCGAGCTTGGCCGACTTGCCGCCGTAGTCGAGCGCGTCGTCGACGAGCTGGAAGGCGATGCCGAGATTCATGCCGAACGAGCGGCAGGCGGCGGCCTCGGCCTTCGGCCGCTGGGTGAGCGCCGGCCCGACCTCGCAGGCCGCCGCGAACAGCTCGGCGGTCTTGGCGCGGATCACGGCGAGGTATTCGTCCTCGGTGGTGGCGGTGTTCTTGGCCGCACCAAGCTGCATCACCTCGCCCTCGGCGATGACGGCTGCGGCCGACGACAGGATTTCCAGCGCCCGCAGCGAGCCGACCTCGACCATCATCTTGAACGCCTGGCCGAGCAGGAAGTCGCCGACCAGGACGCTCGCCTCGTTGCCCCAGACCTTGCGCGCGGCAGGCCGCCCGCGCCGCATCTCGCTCTCGTCGACCACGTCGTCGTGCAAGAGCGTCGCGGTGTGCATGAACTCGACCGCGGCGGCGAGCTTGATGTGATGGTCGCCGGCGTAACCGGTCAGGCTCGCCATGGCGAGCGTGAGCAGCGGCCGCAGCCGCTTGCCGCCCGAGGAGATCAGATGGTTGGCGACCTCCGGGATCATCGTCACCTCGGAGCCGGTGCGCGACAGGATCTCGGTATTGACTCGCGCCATATCGGCGTTGGTCAGCTCGACGAGCCGGTCGATACTGGCATCGGAAGCCGGACTGAATGGGATGACGACGGCCAAAGTGCTCTCCACAAGACCTTGTTAGCCAACAGCCGGGTGCAAATAGCACGAGAACAGATAGAAACGCTATGATAGGCGGGCAAGAGCGCCGGCCCGAGGCAAGACAGGATTTTCTTTTTTTGGGGCGGTGGGAGAGGCCCCATGCTTTCGAGCGACACGAGCAATCCCGCAGCCGAGATGGCCGGCCTGAGCCGGATCGCCGTGCTGGTGCCCTGCTACAACGAGGAAGCCGCGATCGGCAAGGTCGTTGCCGATTTCCGCGCGGCGCTGCCGGACGCCTCGATCTACGTCTATGACAACAACTCGACCGACCGCACCGTCGAGGCCGCGGCGAAGGCCGGCGCGATCGTCCGCCGCGAGACCCATCAGGGCAAGGGCCGGGTGGTGCGGCGAATGTTCACGGATGTGGATGCCGACATTTACGTGCTGGTCGACGGCGATGCCACCTACGATGCGCCAAGCGCCCCGCAGATGATCAGGATGCTGGTGGCCGAGCGGCTCGACATGGTCTGCGCGGTCCGCGTCGACCGCGAGGCAGCGGCTTACCGGCCGGGCCACCGCGCCGGCAACCGGCTGCTCACCGGCTTCGTCGGCCACGTGTTCGGCCAGTCGTTCACCGACATGCTGTCGGGCTATCGCGTGTTCACCCGCCGCTTCGTCAAGTCGTTTCCGGTGCTGTCGGGCGGCTTCGAGATCGAGACCGAACTGACGGTGCACGCGCTCGAGCTGGAACTGCCGGTGGGCGAAATGAAGACGCCCTACTATTCACGGCCGGAAGGCTCGGCCTCCAAGCTCAACACCTGGCGCGACGGCATCCGTATCTTGCGGACCGTGCTGCGGCTCTACCGTGCCGAGCGACCGCTGCCGCTGTTCACGGGGCTCGGCATCTCGCTGGCAATTATTGCGATCGGCCTCGCGGTCCCGATTTTCGTGACCTACCTGCAGGAAGGCATCGTGCCGCGCCTGCCGACCGCGGTGCTTTCGACCGGGCTGATGGTGCTGGCGTTTCTCTCCATCACCTGCGGCATCATCCTCGACACGGTGACGCGCGGCCGACGCGAGCTGAAGCTGCTCGCTTATCTCGCGCAGCGCGCCCCGGCCGAGGATCGGCGACGGAGCTGAAAAGCGTGCACGAGCTCGTCCGCACCAACAACGCGGTGCTGATCACGGCGATCGAGGCGCTGCTGAAGAGCGCGGACATTCCGCATGTGGTGCTCGACCGGCATATGAGCGTGCTGGAGGGCTCGCTCGGCATCCTGCCGCGGCGGATTCTGGTCGGGGCCGAAGACTGGGAAGCCGCGCGGCAGCTGCTGGAGGAGGCGGGCCTCGCTCATGAGCTGCGCCCGGACAAGGCAGGACCGCCGGTGCGGTCAACGCCCGACCTCACCGACGACGCGGTGCTCGGCGGGCGGTTGCGGCTGCGACAGAAGCGCAAGGGCCATCGCGTCGGCCATGACGCCATCCTGCTCGCGGCCGCGACCGAGGTGCGGCCCGGGGATCGCGTGGTGGAGTTCGGCGCGGGCGTTGGCGCAGCGGGGCTCGCGCTTGCGGTGCGCGTGCCGGACGTCGAAGTGGTTCTCGTGGAGATCGAGCCGGAGCTGACCGCGCTCGCGCTCGACAATATCGGGCGCAACGGGCTGTCGCAGCGGGTGAGGGCGGTGACGCTCGACGTCACCGGTCCGGTCGATCAGTGGGCCGGCCACGGCATTCCGCCGGGTACGGCCGATCACGTGCTGATGAATCCGCCGTTCCACGATCCGGCGCGGCAGAACGTCTCCCCCGATCCGGGCAGGCGGCTGGCGCACGCGGCCGCCGAAGGCACGCTCGCAGCCTGGGTCGATGCGGCCTCGCGGGTGCTGCATTCGGCCGGTGCGCTGACGTTGATCTGGCGCGCCGATGGCCTCGGCGAGGTGCTGGCGGCGCTCGATGGCGGCTTCGGCGGCGTCGCGGTGCTGCCGGTGCATGGCCGCGCCGGCCAGCCGGCCATTCGCGTGCTGGTATCCGCGCGCAAGGGCAGCCGCGCGCCGCTCGTGCTGCTGCCGGGGCTGGTGCTCAATTACGAAGACGGCAAGCCGACCGTCGAGGCCGAGGCGATCCTGCGCGGCGCGGAGCCGTTGCCGATGTCGGCCGGCACAGGCCTATAGGTCCGCGCCGGCCAGGAAGCTGCCGATTGCCTTGGCAAGACCGTCCGGATTGTCGCCGGCAAGGTCGTGGCTGCCCGCAAGCTCGATCGCCTCAACGCGCGGCGCGACCTCCTTCACCTTGGCAAGCGTCGCTGCGTCGAACATGTCGGAGGCCGAGCCGCGGATCGCCAGAGCGGGGACCTTCAGATCCGTCAGCATCGGCCAGAAGAAAGCCGGCACCGGAGCCGACTGGCCGGTGTCGAGCGCCTTTTTGAAGTTGTCCCGAAAATAGAGGTCGCGCCGGAGCTGAAAGCCGCCTGCGACCGGCTTGAGGAAGGCTTCGTAGCGGGCGCGCATCGCGGGCGTTGCGTCTTCCTCGTGGTAGGCAAGCGCGTCGTCGATCGAGGCGAACAGGTCCGGCTGCCGGCCGATCCGCTCGGCGGTGGCGCGCCGTCCGGCCGCGGCAATGTCGGGTGCGAAGTCGACCAGCACCACGGCCGCGGCACGATCCGCGTGCCAGCCGGCGGTGGCGAGCGCGACGCGCCCGCCGAACGAATGGCCGATCAGCACCGCTTTCCGCCAGCCGAGCGCGTCGAGCACGGTCAGCACGTCGCCGGACAGGGTCTTGAGCTTGTAGTCGCGCGACGGGCTCCAGCCCGACTGGCCGAAGCCGCGCATGTCGATTGCGACAACCTCGCGGTCGCTTGCGAGCGCCGAGGCAGGGCCGATCCAGTCGTAGGAGAAGTAGGAGAGGCCGTGCACGATCAGCGCCGGCGTGCGGCCTCGCGTGTAACCAGGCTTGCCGAAGCGGCGGTAGAAGATTTCGACGTCGCCGGACCGGACCGTTCCCGACGACGCTTCGGAGGTCGCCATCAGGCTTGTCCGACCACGATGCCCATGCCGGTGATCCATTCCGGCACCAAGTGATAGTAGCGGAGCTCGGGCTGCGTCCGCCCCATGCGCTGCACGGCGGCGGCCGCGGCAACCCAGGTTCGCACCTCGTGCGCGCCGAAGCCCGCAACCCGATCGATCTCCGCATCGCTCATCGTGTCGAAGGCCTCGAGCCGGCCGTCGACAAAGCGGGTCAGGAAGTCGCGATCCCACTGCTCGTCGGGCGGCAGGCACGGGCCTTTGCCGGCGACGAGATCGCGCGCGGCGCGCAGGACCCGGTTCTCGCGCGCGTCGAGCTCCTCCTGGGTCGGCGTATGGCGCACGATCAGCCGCTGCGCCACGCTCGGCGGGCTCATCTCGAGCCGCGGCGTGGGAGGATCGTGCGACAGGCCGCCCGATCCGACCACGGTGATCCGCAGGTCCTGCTCCGCCAGGAAGTCGCCGACCGCCGCGCCAAAGTTGCGGACGCGGCGGAACGACGGCCGCGGATCGGCCGCGCAATTGATCACGATCGGCAGCACGCTGTAGCGCGCGAGCGCCCCGGTGAGCTTGTAGAGCGGGATGGTGACGCCGTGGTCGACCTTCATGGCATGCGACAGCGCCACGTCGAAGTCGCGCGCCTGAAGGGTCCGCACGCACTGCAAGGCGAGATCACGCGGCACGCGGAGCGGACCTGCCTCCAGGTGCCAGTCCTTGGTGCTTTCGGCAGCGGTGCCGATGCAGAAGGCGGGCATCAGGTCGTAGAACAGGCCGTTGAAATGGTCGGGGCCGAACACCACGACGAGGTCGGGATTGAACTTGTGCAGCGCCGCCGCACACTGATCGAGCTCGCGGAAGAACTGCGCCTGCACGCCCTGTTCCGACTCCTCGATGTCGGTGGTCATCAGCGGGCTGTGCGAGCAGCAGATGAGCTGGACCGGCATGACGTTCTCCCAATTCTCAATTCTAAACTCGCGTGTCGCCGCCGAGCGTGCTTTCGGCGAACATCTCGTCGACCGAGAGTAATCGCACCGCGAGCCCCTGTTCAAATGAATAGCGCGCCATGGCCTCGAGCGTCCGGCGGTTCTGCGCGTTCAGCCCGTAAGACCAGTAGTCGTCGCCCATCAGCGCGCGGGTCTCGTCGTATTCGGCGTTGACCCAGGGCAGGCCGATCTTCAGCGCGGTGGTCTCGGCGAACTCTTCGTCGGCCAGCCGCTTGGCTCTGGTGAAGGCCTTGCAGAGGCTCGCGGCAAGCCAGGGGTGCTTCTCGTGCACGTCGCGGCGTACGCCGAGCGCATGCATGATCGGGAAGATGCCGGTCTTGCGATAATAGTCACGCTCGGCCGCGCGGTAGTCCGGAAACAGCCGCGCCACCTGCGGATGGCCGGAGACGAAGCACGACGGCCGCCGTGCCGCCATCACGCCATCGAGCACGCCTGCGGCCAGCATCCCCGACAGGGTCTCGCCATCGGGTGCCGGCGAAAGCGGGAAGCCCTGCGGCAGGTTGAGCGGGAACTTCTCGCGGCGGCCCGGATTCTCCAGGCCCCCTTGCACCCAGTTGATGTCCTTCGCGGCGATGCCGAACTCGTCCTGCAGATAGCCGCGGAACCACATCACCGCCGACATCTGGTATTCGGGAACGCCGATGCGCTTGCCGCGCAGATCGGCCGGACCGGCAATGCCGCGGTCGGTGCGGATGTAGACCGCCGAATGGCGAAACATCCGCGAGAGAAACACCGGCACGGCGACGTACGGGCACATGCCGCGGGAGAGCGCGATCAGATAGGGGCTGAAGCCGATCTCGGCGACCTCGAACTCGCCGTGGAAATAGGCGCGCTCGAAGCACTCCTCGACCGGCATGGTCAGGTAGTTGACCTCGCACCCCTCGATCGACACCCGCCCGTCGGTCAGCGGGCGGATGCGATCGTAGTCCCAGGTGGCGACAGTGATGGGCAGCCGGCTCATGGTCGGGCTATTGCTCGATCTTGATGTCGATCTTGCGGATCAGGCTGCCCATCCGCGCGCTTTCCGCATCGATCAGCGTCTTGAACTCGGCCACCGAGCCGCCGACGGCCGTGACGAAGATCTTGTCGAAGCTCGCGCGATAGTCCGGCTGCTGCGAGATCGCCTTCGCCTCGGCGTTGAGCTTGTCGATGATCGCCTGCGGCGTGCCGGCCGGGGCGAGCAGTCCGAACCAGCCGACGAAGACGAGGTCGTCGTAGCCGAGCTCCTTGGTGGTGGGCACGCCGGGCAGGACCCCGACGCGCTTGGGCCCGGTCACGGCCAGCGCGCGGAGCTTGCCGGACGACAGCATGCCGGTGATCGGCGGGACGCCGGCGACCACCATGTCGACGCGGCCGCCCATCACGTCCTGGAACGCGGTGGGGAACGCACGATAAGGCACATGCGTCATGTTGAGCTTCTCTTGGTCGCGCAGAAGCTCGCCGAGCAGGTGCAGATTGGTGCCGACCCCGGGCGAGGCAAAGGTGAAGTTGCGCCCCTTCCTCGAAGCCTCGATGAAATCCTTCAGCGTCGTGATGCCAAGCTCGGGCGCGACCACGAAGGCGTTGTCGATGGTGCCGAGCAGCGAAATCGGCACCAGCGCCTTGTTCGGATCGAAGTTGCGCTTGGTGTAGAGATGGCCGAGGACCGCGTTGGTGTCCTTGCTGCCGAGCAGCAGCGTGTAGCCGTCAGGCTTCTGCGCCGCTGCGTATTCGGTGCCGAGCAGTCCGCCCGCGCCGAGCTTGCTTTCAACGATGACCGGCTGCCCGAGCCGCTTCGACAGCGCATCGCCGAACTGGCGCGCGATGATGTCGGGCGTCGTGCCGGCGGCGTACGGGCAGACGATCGTGATCGGACGCGACGGCCAGGTTTCCTGCGCGTTGGCCGTGGCGACGAGACCAAGCAGAACAGCGAAAATCGTTCGAATCAAAGCAAGCCCCCTTGCGTTCCGGTGGGTCATGGCCGTGCGTGAAATCGGCGCGGCATGGTGTTCGATAGGTTCATTGTCGGCGGTGCGATGCGGCGGCCGGCGCGCAGACTTCGACTAGTCGATGCTGATCTTGGCCGCCTTTGCGACGCCGCGCCACTGCTCGAGGTCCTTGACGATGAAGTCCCGGTAGGCGTCGCCGAGCTGAAGCTCAACCTCGTAGCCGAGTTCGCTCATGCGTGCGTTCACGCCCTTGTCCTGCATCATTTTGGAAATGCCCTCCTTGAGCCTGGCAACAACAGGATCCGGCGTGCCGGCCGGCGCGACCATGCCGTAGCCGACGATCGAGGAGATGTTCAGCCCCACCTCCTTCAAGGTCGGCACATCGGGCAGCGCCGGGCTGCGCTTGTTGCCGGTCACCGCGAGTGCGCGGATCTGCCCGCCTTCGACCAGGGGCTTCGCCTGCGGCGGCGTCACAAGGCCGAGGTCCACGGTGCCCGCGATCAGCGCGTTGGTTGCAGGGCCGAGGCCGTTGAACGGCACGTGCACCATGTCCATGCCGGCCGTGACGTTGATCAGCGCGATGCTCAGGTGCGGCGCGCTGCCGACGCCGGCGCTGCCGAAGTTCAGCTTTCCCGGATTGGCCTTGGCATAGGCGATCAGCTCCGCCATCGACTTCAGCGGGGACTTGGCATTCGCGACCACCGCATACGGCAGTTGCAGGATGCTTGCGACGAAGACGAAGTCATTGGGAATCTTGTACGGGATCGATGCCTTCACCGCGGGCAGAACCGACAATCCGTCGGTCACGGTCCAGAGCAGCGTATAGCCGTCGGCAGGCGACTTGGCGACGAGATCGGTGCCGGTCTGGCCGGCCGCGCCGGTCTTGTTCTCGATGTAGAATTGCTGATTGAACCCCTTGCTCAGCTCCTGGGCGACGATGCGGCCGACCAGATCGGTGCCGCCGCCGGCCGCAAACGGGACCACCATGCGGACCGGCCGAGCCGGATAGTCCTGTGCCGTCGACGGCAGCGCCGCCGCAACCAGCGCGATGGCGGCAAGCGCGACCCCAATGCATTTCCGCTTCATCAATCCCTCCCCGGCGCTTTTTATCGTTTGGCATTGCGCCGAACGGGCCGCCCCGAGGCATCGTAGGCTTCCGGACAAGGGCGTCAACGCGGGGCCGGCGGCGCCTGCGTGCCTCGATGGTCTCTGATATCCTGCTTTCGTTCCGAGCGAGCTGCGTGCGACGGTCTTCCGGCCGTCAGGGAAGCGCCGATGCCAGCATTGAAGATCGCGGCCATTCAAGCTTCGTCCCGGGCCGATGATTTTGTGCAGAAATGGCAGGGCGTCGACGTCGGGCACGCGATCGACCTGCTCGGCAAGGCAGCCGCGCAAGGTGCCGGTCTCGCCTGCCTTCCCGAGTTCTATCCGTTGGTCGGCGAGAGCGAATTGCGCGCGAGCGCCCGCGACCTCGGGATCTACGTTCTTGCCGGGCTGGCCGACGGCACGCCGAAGCGGTGGTGCAACACCTGTACCTTGATCTCACCGCAAGGGGAGATCGTCGGCCGCCAGACCAAGAACCACCCCACCGCCATCGAAATCGACTACGGCGTCGTCGCCGGGGACAGCTTCGATATTTTTGAAACCGACGTCGGACGCTTTGGCATCGTCGTCTGCGCCGACTTCACCTTTTTCCATGACGGGATTCAGAAATTGAAGTCCGGCGGGGCCGATGTCGTTTTCAACCCGGCGCTCTGGTTCGCCATATCGGGCTTTTATCCGCACGTCATCGACGGACGCCACCTTGAATATTCGCTGCCCATCGTCGGCGTGAACATGGCGCGGCGTGCCGACGGAAAGAATCTCCCCGATTTTCCACCTGCCGGCGGCTACTCCACCGCCTGCGTGCCGCCGCCCGTCACCAGCATGGAGCAGCTCTGGGACTGGTTTCGCAGCAAGCCGGGCGGCATCGATGCCACGCGCGGCGTCATGCAATCGCTCGGCCCCGATGAGGGCATGCTCCTCATCGACGTGGACGTCGAAGCAGTCCGGCGATTTCCCGGCTACTTCTCGCGGTAGCGGGGTTCTTTATGAGATCGCCTTGCGGCGCGAGCCCATGCGCCAAGCCGCTGGAATGAGCGGTGCCTGACGCGACGCCATGAGAATCGACAAGATCAGGGTGAACAGGAACAGCAGCTTCATATTATTTTGATCCGCGGCATACGGGCGCAAACGCGCCGGCGATTCTTGTTCCAGATAAACTGCCAACGGTGTGTTAACAATGAATGAGTCGTAAATTGGTGAACGCAGAACCGATGCCTGATCCGTCGCCTTTCCAACGTGTCCGCACCGCACTGGAGCCTTTGGTTCCGGCGCGGTTTCGCAGCGATATTCCGCTTGTTCCGGTGGTGCGGCTTGCCGGGGCGATCGGCATTTCCAGCCCGCTGCGGCCCGGGTTGACGATTTCCGGCGTGGCGCGCTCGCTCGACCGCGCCTTCGCCATGAGCAACATCAAGGCGGTTGCGCTGTCAATCAATTCTCCGGGAGGTGCGGCGGTTCAGTCGCACCTGATCTTCAAGCGCATCCGGGCGCTGGCCGAGGAGAAGAAGGTTCCGGTGTTCGCCTTCGTCGAGGATGTGGCGGCCTCGGGCGGCTACATGATCGCCTGCGCCGGCGACGAGATCATCTGCGACAACGCCTCGATCGTCGGCTCGATCGGCGTGATTGGGGCCTCGTTCGGCTTTACCAAGCTGATCGACAAGATCGGCGTTGAGCGGCGCGTTTACACCGCGGGCGAGAACAAGGCGATGCTCGATCCGTTCCAACCGGAAAAGCCCGAAGACGTCGAGCGGTTCAAAAAAATCCAGCAGGACATTCACGAAGGCTTTATCGCGCTGGTGAAGTCGCGGCGCGGGGCGAAGCTCGACGGCCGCGAAACGGCCTTGTTTACCGGCGAATTCTGGACCGGACGGCGCGGCCTGGAACTCGGCCTCGTCGACGCCATCGGCGACCTGCGCACGGTGCTGCGCGAGCGCTATGGCGAGAAGGTGCGCACGCCGCTCATTGCCGAGCGCGGACTGTTCGGCCGGAGCAAGCCCGGGGTGCTCGGCGGCGTGGCGGGGGCAGGGCTGACCTCGCTGTTGGATAGCCCAAGCCTCTCGGAAGACGTCGTTGCAACGCTCGAGGCGCGGGCGCTTTGGGCACGGTACGGACTGTAGACGGTTAACGCCAGGAGAGAACCATGCCGTCGTTGCCACCCATCATCGCCTGGACACTCGGCGCGATCGGCGCCATCGTGGTGATGAAGCTGATCAGCCGCGAATGGCAGCGCGTCAACAACGAGCTCGACCAGGCGAAGCCGGTGCGGGTGACCGATCCAGAGCGCGCGCGGCTGCCGACGCTGCGCCGCGACCCGGTGACCGGCGAGTACCGGCCGCAGCGGTGATTTGATTCAACACGGGCGGTTTCATCCCTCCCCGCGAGGGCTGTCCAATTCACACTTCTTGCGATGCGATTTGATCGCTGATTCCGTGGGTTGACCACT
>JAIESI010000238.1 GCA_019746135.1 Xanthobacteraceae bacterium | reverse complement strand
ATCCTCAGGGGTTGGAAGGTCGTGGAAAACCAATCCTAACCTCCCGACCACCCGCCGACCCTGCATAGGATCTACGCGCTGAAAAAGATCGGGCTCGATCCGGCGTAACAGCGCTTCGTCGACACAGGCGGTCCCATCCCTCCCCGCGAGGGGAGGGAGGGCTCTGAGCAACCGACGACATGGGTAACACTTCTGACCGGCGACATGGGTAACACATTTCCCGGTTCGTTCACTTTGGTTGCTGCTGCTGTTGCGCCTGTGGACCCTGTGGGCCGCGCGTTACGCGGTCCACAAGTCCACAGGTCTTGCATTTGGGTTTGCGCAGGCGATCGCCACCATGCGCGATGATGCCAAGCGCAACCGGGCCGAATGCCACATGCCAGCCGTCGTGATGCTGGTCGAGGCCGATCGGCTCACCGGCGAGCGCCGCGCTGATGTGGATCTCGTTGCCGTGCCACTTGATACCCCCATTGGGGCGGACCCGCCGCACCAACTGGTCCGGACCATATTCGGGCTCACGCAACACGCCATCGAAGGGCCGTGCCGGGGCGTAATGCGCAGCTGGCGTATCGTTACCGAGCGCCTCGTGCGGACGCTCCTGGTTGTACAAGCGTTGAAAGACGCGGAAGCGGTCGAGCTGCTGGCGCAGCGAGCGCGCCGGCGGATTGGCGGTGTCCTGCAGCAGCGTCAGATGCAGCCGCTCCAGCCGGCCATTCTGCTGCGGCTTGCCGGGCTCGATCCGCTCGGGCAGCACGCCCGCCTTGATCACCTTGACCGAGAGCTGCGACAGCCCTCCCGCCCCGCGCGATGCAAACGGCGATCCATTGTCCGAGCGCAGCACGCGCGGCAGGCCGAACTCGCGGAATGCCGCCTCCAGCACTGGCCAGACATGCGCCGTGTCGGTGCGCGCAAGTGCCTGGCAGCGCAACAGATAGCGGCTGTAGGCGTCGCAGAGCGTCAACGGTTCACAATGCGTGCCGTCGCCGGTCAAAAACCAGCCCTTGAAATCGATGCACCAGACATCGTTGGGGCTGCCGCACTCGGCAAACGGCGCACTCGATGGCGGACTGCGGCGACGCAGCTTGCGCTTGACCGTCAGTCCCTCGCGGTCGAACAACGCGCCGATCGTGCTCGGCGCTGGCCAAGCGGTCGTGCGATCGTGCCGTTCAAGATAAGCCCGCACCTTCACCGGCCCCCAGGTCGGATGCTCGCGCCGCACCGTAAGGCAACGCTCGGCAATTGCAGTCGCCATCGCCTGAGGATGTTTATGCGGTGCACGCGAACGATCAGCCAAGCCTTCGATGCCGAGCTCCTCATAGCGATCGAACCATTCGTACCCGGTCTTGCGACTCACGCCGAAGCGCCGGCACACCGCGGCAAACGATTCCTCTCGCTTCTCAGCCGCAATCACAAAGCGCATCCGCTCGTCCACGGCACAGGTCTCCTTCCAGCCCATCGGCAAGGCCCTCCTCGCCGATCAGTTGACCTGTTACCCATGTCGCCGGTCTATTCTGTTACCCATGTAGCCGGTTTGGACCGCTCGCGAAGCGAGCCGGGTGGGGAGAACTCTCCGCGAGCTATCTGCTGGCGAGATTCGCCGATGCCGCTGCGAAGCGATTCGAAACACTGACGACGCTGCGGCATCTCCCCACCCGTCCGCTCGCTGACGCTCGCGTCCACCCTCCCCTCGCGGGGAGGGATGGCACCGCCCGTGTAGTGAGGAAGGTTATTCCGCGGCAGCAGATGACGTCACGAAACGGTTGGCGGGACGCGGCAGCCCCAGGTTTTCGCGGAGCGTGCGGCCCTCATAGCTCGTCCGGAACAAGCCGCGCCGCTGCAGCTCCGGGATCACCGACGCGACGAACTCGTTCAATCCCTCGGGCAGCACCTGCGGCATGATGTTGAAGCCGTCGGCCGCGCCGGCGCGATACCATTCTTCCAGCGCATCGGCGATGTCGGCCGCGGTGCCGTGCACGACGCGGTGGCCGCGCGCAGTCGCCACCCGCATGTAGAGCTGGCGGATGGTCATGTTCTCCGCCCGCGCCATGTCCATCACCACCTTCTGGCGGCCCTGCTGGGTGTTGGTCAGCGGCACGTCCGGCACCGGGCCGTCGAGCGGATATTTCGACAGATCGAGACCGACGATGTCCGACAGCATCGCCACGCCCAGCTCGGGATGGATCAGCGCCTGCAGCCGCTCGAACTTCTCCTTGGCCTCGTCACGGGTCGCGCCGACCACCGTCAGCACGCCGGGCATGACCTTGATGGAATCCGGCGAGCGGCCGCATTTCGCGGTCCGCGCCTTGAGGTCGGCGTAGAATTTCTTCGACGCTTCGAGGTTCTGCGACACCGTGAACAGCACCTCGGCGGTGCGCGCGGCAAGCTCGAGCCCCGCCTCCGACTGCCCGGCCTGCACGATCACCGGCTGGCCCTGCGGCGAGCGCGGCACCATCAGCGGCCCGCGCACCTCAAAGTGCTTGCCCTTGTGATTGAGCATGTGGAGCTTGTCGGGATGGAAGAACAGGCCCGCGTTCTTGTCCATCACATGGGCGTCGTCCTCCCAGGTGTCCCAGAGCCCCTGCGCGACCTGGATGAATTCCGCGGCGCGCTCGTAGCGCTGATCGTGCGGTGCGTGCGCCTTATGGCTGAAGTTCAGCGCTTCGGACGCGGCCGACGACGTCACCACGTTCCAGCCGACCCGGCCCTCGCTCAGCTGATCGAGGGTGGCGAACATGCGCGCCACGTGGAACGGATCGAGATAGGTGGTGGTCGCGGTCGAAATCAGCCCGATGTGGCTCGTGACGGACGACAGCGCGCCGAGCAAGGTCAGCGGCTCGAGCCGCATCGACACGGTCGTGCGCTTCCAGATGTCCGGATCGTCCGGCCCGAAGGTCGAGTTGCTGTCGGCGTTGAAGACGAAGTCGAACAGCCCGCGCTCGGCGGTCCGGGTGATGTCGATGTAATGGCGCAGGCTCTGGTTGGCGTTCGGCATCACGCCGGACTCGCGCCACGACGCGATATGGTGGCCGGTGCCGTAAAGGAAGAAGCCGAGCTTCATCATGGGGCGAATGCCTCGTTACACTCCGTCATACCGGGACGCCGCCACAAGCGCGGTTACGCGCGTCTTCGACGCGCTATGGCGGCGGGCCCGGAATCCAACAACAGACGCTGAGCCCGCAACTGGATTCCGGGCTCGCGCCTATCGGTGCGCCCCGGAATGACCGCGGGGCGAGAGTCTAGACCTAACCGAGGTGCTTTTTGAAGAAGTCGACCGTCAACGTCAGCGCACGGTCGGCTTCCGGTTTCGAATAGGTCCTGCCGCCGTGGCGGGCGAAGGCGTGGTCGGCGCCAGGATATTTGTGGATCGTCACCAGCGGATTGGGCGACAGCCGCCGCTCCAGCATGTCGTTGACCTCGGCCTGCACCCAGCGGTCCTTCATCGCCATGTGCAGCACGAACGGGCGGTGCAGGTTCTTCACCTCCTTGATGCGGTGCTCGATGTAGGTTCCGTAATAGGCCACCGCACAGTCGATGTCGGTGCGGCAGCACATCAGGTAGCAGAGCTTGCCGCCGAGGCAGTAGCCGACCGCGCCGACCTTGCCGCTGCACTCGGGAATCTTCTGCAGGTAATGCCAGGTGTCCTCCATGTCGCGGACGCCGAGGTCGTAGTCGAACTCGTAGTAGAGGTCGAACGCCTTCTGCACGTGGTCGGGATTGTGGTCGGAGAGCTCGACGCCCGGCTCCTGGCGCCGGACCGTTGCGCGCGATAGAGCCGCTGCAGTCCGCACTGTGCTCGCGGCTTAACCGTACGCCGCAATCATCATTAACGTCGGCGCGCGACGATCGCATGCGACGCGCACCGCATCACAACAGATCGACGAGAAATCTCGCGCCCTCGCTCTTTCGGTCTTCGTAGGAGTGATGCAGATCGGAACACCGATCCCAACTTTTGATGCTTAAAAGATAAATCGTTAACCACGTTTCTTAGCCATGTATTACTTGGTTAAGGTTAAAAAGCGCGCCGATCCGATGGGATCCGTAACCAGAAGCGTATGCGAAAATCCAGAAGGACAGTTCTATGGGTGCTGATATCGTTCTTACGGCCGGCGTGCGGGCCAACCTTCTCCAACTGCAGAAGACCTCGGACCTGATCACCGCCACTCAAACCAAGCTTGCCACCGGCAAGCGCGTCAACAGCGCGCTCGACAATCCCGTCAACTTCTTCACCGCCGCAGGCCTGCAGAACCGCGCCAGCGACCTCGGCAATCTGCTTGACTCGATGTCGAACGCCTTCAACACCATTCAAGCCGCCAACAACGGCATCACCTCGATCACCAAGCTGGTGCAATCGGCCCAGGCGCTGGTGTCGCAGGCGCAGCAGACCTCCGACCTGACGATCCGCAGCAACCTCGCCACCCAGTTCGGCGAAATCATGCTGCAGATCGATCAGCTCGCCGCTGACTCGGGCTTCAACGGCATCAACCTGCTCGACAACACCACCAGCACCGACCTCACCGTCACGCTGAACGAGACCGGCACCTCGAACGTCACCGTCGCGGCCGTCGACTTCAGCTCGGGCGGCGATCTCGCGATCAACAACGCGGTCAACAACTGGGGCGGTGTGGCCGACATCACCGCGGCCTCGGCCGAACTGACCACAGCGCTCACCACCCTGCGCTCGCAGGCCCAGGCGTTCGGCTCGAACTTGTCGACCGTGCAGATCCGCCAGGAGTTCACCAAGGCAATGATCAACACGCTGCAGTCCGGCGCCGACGGCCTTACGCTCGCCGATGCCAACGAGGAAGGCGCAAACCTCCTCGCCTTGCAGACCCGGCAGCAGCTTTCGACCACCGCCCTGTCGCTCGCCTCACAGGCGAGCCAGGCGGTGTTGCGACTGTTCGGCTGATCGGTTCGGGAATCACGGCTCGGACGGCGGCGCCCCAGCGCCGCCGTTTGCTTTTTCTGGCAGGCCCGAAAGCCCGCGCTTTGCCTTGCCAATGCTGGCGTCTCGGCAGAGTATTCCGCCAACAACGAGCAAGGCGGGAACACGGGGGACTTGTTTGATCGACAGGGCGTTCGACGTCATCGCGCGAGTGATCGAATTGACGCTCGCCTTCGCCTTTATCCTGGCGGTTCTGCTCAACTTCACCAACGTGGTCGGCCGCTATGTGTTCGGCGTCTCGCTGCTGGGCTCCGACGAGCTTCAGGTGTTCATCATGGTCGGCGTCACGTTCCTGGGCGCCGCCGTGGTCACCCGCCGCAACCAGCACTTGCGTATGGACGTGCTGGTGCAATTCATGCCTGCATGGATGCGCTTGGCGCTGCGCGTCGCCGAGCAGCTTCTGCTGATCGCGCTAGCCACTTTCGTCATCACGCAGTCGTTCTTCTATGCCCGGCAGATGCTGCGGATCGGCCGCACCAGCGACATGGCGGGCGTCCCGATGTGGATTCCGCACGGCGCGGTGGCTCTCGGGTTTGCACTCATCGTGATCGTCACCGCATGGCGGCTTGTCGACATCTGTCGAAGGCCGCGGGGCGCGGCCGCAGGCGATAAGGTCGCGTCATGACATTTGCACTTGCGGTCGTGCCGGTCGCGCTGCTGCTGCTCGGCTTTCCGATCTTCATGGTGCTGCTGACGGCGGTGACCGTGGCACTGGTGTTTTTCATGAATGTGCCGCTCGTCGTCGTGCATCAGAACCTGTTCGCGTCGGTCAACGCGACGCCGCTGCTCGCGGTGCCGTTCTTCATCTATGCCGGCGAGCTGATGGGGCGCGGCAGCGTGGCGCAAAGGCTCGTCGATTTCGTGCAGGCCGGTGTCGGCTCGGTGCGCGGCAGCCTCGGCGTCACCGCGGTCGGCACTTCGGCGATTTTCGGCGCGATCTCCGGCGCAAGCGCCGCGACCGTTGCGACCATCGGCAAGGTGATGGTGCCGTCGATGAAGCGCGCCGGCTATCCGGAAACGTTCACGGCGGGCCTGATCACCGCCGTCGGCGCGATCGACGTGATCATCCCGCCGAGCATCCCGATGATCGTCTACGGCTCCGCGGCCGAAGTGTCGGTGGCGCGGCTCTACGCCGCAGGCGTGCTGCCCGGGCTGATGATTGCCGGAATGCTCGCCGCGTACGTGGTCTGGCGTGCCAGACGCGAAGGCTTCGGCCTCGGCGAGGCGTTCAACCTCAGGCGGTTCCTGCACGCCACGTGGCGCAGCATCTGGGCGCTCGGCGCGCCCGTCATCATCCTCGGCGGCATCTACGGCGGCATATTCTCGCCGACCGAAGCCGCGGCCGTCGCTTGCGTCTACGCCGCCTTCGTCACCGCCTTCATCTTCCGCGAGCTCGGCTGGCGCGACATCGTCGAAGCCGCGGCCGCAACCGTGTTTTTCACCGCGCAGATCCTGATCATCATTGCCTGCGCCGGCGTGTTCGCCTGGCTGCTCACGGTCAATCAGGTGCCGGCGGCGCTGACGGCCTGGCTGCAATCGCTCAATATCTCCTGGTGGATGCTGCTGCTTGCGATCAACGTCCTGCTGCTCGCGGTCGGCTGCTTTCTCGATCCGCTGTCGGCCATCCTGCTGCTCAGCCCGCTGCTGGTGCCGATGATCAAAGCGGTCGGCATCGACCCGGTGCACTTCGGCATCGTCGTGACGGTCAACCTCGCGATCGGGCTGTTTCACCCGCCGTTCGGCATCAACATCTTCGTCGCGCAGACCGTGCTCGGCCTCAGGCTCGAGACGATCTATCGCGGCATCGTCCCGTTCGTGATAATTTACCTGATCGCGCTCGCGATCATCACCTACGTTCCGGACCTGTCGCTGATCGGCGTTCGCTATCTGCTGGCCAAATGACAACGAAAGAGTTTGGGAGGACCGAGTTCATGAATACGACCCTGAAGAGGTTTTTCGCGGCCGGCATCGCGGCCTGCGGCATGCTCGCGGCGATGCCCGCGGGCGCGCAGCAGTTCACCATGAAGCTGTCGCAGCCGACCGTCAACGACGTGACGCACGAGTACTTCAAGCGAATGAAGGCCGGGATCGAGCAGCGCGCGGCCGGCAAGATCAAGGTCGACATCTATCCGGCCAACCAGCTGGGCCAGCTTCCGGCGGTCGTCGAAGGCGTGGCGCTCGGCACCATCGAAGCCGCCGCGTCGGCAAACGGCTTCTGGGTCAGTCTCGAGCCGCGTTTTCAGGTGCTCGATGCGCCGGGCATGTTCGATACGCTGGAGCAGGGCTTCAAGGTCCTCAACGACCCGGAGATCCGCGCACGACTTGCGACCTGGGGCGCCGACAAGGGCATCGAGGTGCTCGCGCCTTCCCTCTATAGCCCGCTGATGCTGCTCTCGCACAAGGCCGTCCGCGCGGTCGGTGACCTCAACGGGCAGAAAATCCGCACCCAGGGCGGCGCACCGATCCAGGTCGACCCGCTGAAGAAGCTCGGCGTCATTCCGGTGTCGTTGCCGCTCGGCGAGGCTCTGCCGGCGATGCAGAACAAGACCATCGACGGCATGGTCGGCGCGGCCGCCCCTTATGTGGCTTTCAAGTACTTCGACATCGCAAAGCCGATGACCTACCTGCCGTCGACGATGTTCGCAGCGCCCGTCGTGGCCAATCGCGCCTGGCTCAAATCGCTCGGCCCGGAGCTGGAGAAGATCGTGCGCGAGGAGTCGCGCAAGGCCGAGGAGGTGTTCGGCCAGTGGGACATCGACGACATCAAGAGCAAGGAAGACATCTGGAAGAAAAACGGCGGTGAGATCATCACCATGTCGCCGGAAGAATCGAAGCGCTACGTCGACCTGGTTTCGCCGGTGGCGGCGTCGATCCTCGCGGCCAATCCCAGGGTCAAGCAGGACTACGAAGCACTGCTGGCCGCGGCGAAGAAGTACAAATAGCAGCGTCCGGACCGGACTCCGGCCGGCTTTCGGAAAGCCGGCCGGCGAAGGAGTATGAATGAAATTCGGTCTGTTCTATCTGCCGACCTATCTTCCGGCCGTGCGCGACGTACAGACGCACTACCGCGGCATCATCGAGCAGGTCGAGTTCGCCGATCAGATCGGCATCGACTACGCCTGGATCGTCGAGCATCACTTCGTCCGCCACGGCGGGCTGTTTCCCTCGAACTATGCTTTTCTCTCGTATCTCGCGGCGCGCACCCAACGCATCCGGCTCGGCACCGGCGCGACCGTGCTGCCGCTCAACGATCCGGTGCGCGTCGCCGAACAGGCCGCGACCCTCGACCAGCTCTCGCAGGGCCGCTTCGACTTCGGCGTCGGCCGCGGCTTCATCCGCGACGAGTTCGAGGCGTTCGGCGTCGACATGAAGGAGAGCCGCGAGCGCGTCGAGGAGGGCGTCGAACTTCTCCGGCAGGCCTGGACCAATCCGACCGTCGAGTTCAAAAGCAAATTCCGCCCGCCGATGTCCGGCCTGCCGCTGTTGCCGCCGGTCTATCAGAAGCCGCACCCGCCGATCTGGGTCGCCTGCCTGATGTCGCCGGAGAGCTTCGAGTGGACCGCCGAGCAGGGCCACAACCTGCTCTATGTCGCCTATCACGTCGACCATCCGGTCGCGGTCGAGCGCATCGGCTGGTACCGCGACGCGCTGAAGAAGAACGGCCGCCGCATCGAGGACCACGAGGTCTGCTGCGTCTATCACGCGCATTTTCTCGACACCGACGACGACGCGCGGCTGCAAGGCGTCGTGCACAAGCCGATGAGCGAATATGCCGCAGCCGGCATCGAGGCCGCCCGCAAACCGCCGGACCCGACCGCGTACAAAGGCTACGAGCGCCGCGAGGCCGGCCAGCGCGACTTCGGCTTCGGCTCCTATTATCCCGGCCGCGTCGTCATGGGCGGGCCGGGCCAGGCCGTGGAGCGCATCAAGGTGCTGCGCGATGCCGGCATCACTCAGATCGGCCTGCTGGTCGACTTCGGCTCGCTGCCGCAGGCCGAAATCATGCGCTCGCTGCGGGTTTTCGCCGACAAGGTATTGCCGAAGGTGCGCGATCTTTGAAAAAGCTGGCGGCTGGCCGGAGGGCCGACCAGCCGCACTTTCCTCGCACATTGAACGCTTCCGGGCGTTGCGCGCGGGCTCGTCGCAGGCCAACTCTGACGCAACACGCATGCGATCGGCACGCGCATCATCCGTGCGACGTGCAATCGTTTGATGACAGATTTGCTACGAATCCCGCGAAAACCGAGAACCTGTCTGGGTTTTCCCGAGGTCAAATCCGCTCGTTGAGCCGCGCCACCCAACCCTCGCCCTCGAGCCAGGGCTCCAGCGAAGCCCGGCTCGGCGTCTGGCCGTCCAGCGCCTCGACTGCCCGCCAGGCGAGGCACAGATTACAGGACATCACCGGCGCACCGCTCCAGCCGATCGCATCGGCGATCGGCCGCAGCGTCGGCATGCCGGTGCCGAGCATGACGATGGCGTCGAGCGGCTGGTCCTTGAGCGACTGCAGCGCCTGCGACGCGCTCCCGCCGCCGAGGCTGTAGATCGGATGAAACGCGCTGCCCTCGTTGAACACGGTCGCGATCGCGGCCACCTCGTATCCATGGCTCTGCCAATAGGCGACGCTCGCCTTGTTCAGGTCGTCGGGATAGGGCGAGACGAGACCGATCTTCTTTGCGTTCAACACCGTCAGCGCATCGACCACCGCCAGCGCCGCGGTGATGAACGGATGCTTGTACTGCTCGGCGATCGCGCGCGTCACCTTGGCCTCGCGTTCGCGGCCCGCCAGATACGACGCGCCGGTGCAGGCCGCCGCCGCCGCGCCGACCGGCGCATTGGCAAACTGCTTCAATGTCGCGGCGTAATTGTCGAAGTAATCGACCAGCCGGTCGGTCATCGACGCCTTGCCGCTCATCAGCCGCGCATTGATCATCGCCACGCCGCGCGGCCAGAGAATGTTGAACTCCGGCTCGACCGTGGTGTTGGCCTGCGGCGTGAGCATGCCGACGAGGCCACGCGGCGCGTATTCCAGCGACATGCGTCTACCGCTCGTCCGGCGCCTTCGCGCCGGAATCTTTCACCACCTGCCCGAGACGCACGATGTCGCGCGCCACAAGCGCGCCGAGCTCGTCCGGCGTGGTCGGGATGACAAAGGCGACTTGCGGCAGCACCTTGTCGCGGACCTCGTCGCTGCGCAGCGCCTTGACGAACTCGGCGTTGAGCTTCTGCACGATGGCCGTGGGCGTTTTCGCCGGCGCGAACAAGCCGAACCATTGCTGCATCTGCACTTCGGGGAAACCCGCCTCCTGCGTGGTCGGCAGGTCCGGCAGGCGCGGATGCCGCTGCGTGCCGGCGATGGCGAGCAGCCGGAGCTTGCCGGTTTCCACGTGTGGCCCGGTCGAAAGATAGGCGGCAAACAGCATGTCCACCCGCCCGGCAACGAGGTCGGTCACCGCCGGCGCGATGCCCCGATAGGGCACGTGAACGAGATTGACGCCACCATGCTTGGCGAGCAGCACGCCGAGGAGATGCCCGCCGGTGCCGACACCCTGCGAGCCGTAGCTCAGGCCTTCGGGCTTGGTCTTGGCATAGGCCACCAGCTCGGCCGGCGTTTTCGCCGGGCTCGCGGCCGGCACGGTGAGAATGTTGTTGAACGAGATCAGGCCGGTGATCGGCGCAAAGTCCTTCACCGGATCGAACTTGAGGTCGCTGTAGAGCGTGGCGTTGATCGCGTGCGTGCCGGTGTGACCCATCATCAGGAGATAACCGTCCGGCTGCGCGTTCCTGATCGCCATCACCGCGACATTGCCGGCCGCGCCGGCGCGATTCTCGATGATGATCGGCTGCTTCAGCGCTTCCGACGCCTTGCTCGCAACGAGCCGCATGACGATGTCGGAACTGCCGCCCGCCGGGAACGGCACCAGGATGGTGATCGGGCGGGTCGGATAGTCGTCGGCCCGCGATGGCGCGGCGCAGCCCACGCCGATCATCAGAGCCGCCAGGAGCAGGCCAAACCGCAGAAATTTCCCATTCATTGTCGTCAACCTCGTCTGGATGTCCCGGCTACTCTAGAGCCTGCATTTCTTATGCCGTTGCGGCTGCGCGCCGCAGGCCGTCGATCATCGACGATTTCAGCAGATAGGCCTTGAGCTTCGTGGGATCATTGATGGTCTTTTGCAGGTCCTCGAGCAGCGCCCGCCGTCGCGCCGGATCGCGCTCCTGCATCCGCGTCCGGTTGCGGTGCGCCTGCTGGATGATCTCCTCCTCGGCGATCGGCCGGCGCTGCCGCTCGTAGCGGTCGAGCAGGCTGTCGTCCGCGCCGTCCTGCAGCACGGCGATCAGCTTCTCGCTGAGGCTGAAGGCATCATGGATGCCGCCGTTCATGCCCATGCCGCCGGACGGACTGTTGAGATGCGCGGCGTCGCCCGCGAGCAGCACGCGGCCCTTGCGATAGGTCGAGGCGAGCCGCTTGTGGATGCGATAGGGCCGCGTCTCCAGCACCTCGATGCGGCCGGCATCGGGAACGATGTCGTGCAGCAGCTCCTGCTGCGCCTCGTCCTCGAGCGCCTGCTCCGGGGTCTGGCCGTCGCGGGCGTAGAGGCTGACGCGCCAGACGCCAGGGAGCCGCAGCAGGCTGAAGGTGCCGTCGGGCTTCCAGCAATAGGAAACGTTGGAGAGCCCCTCGAGCTTCTCGTGGAACGGATAAAGCGTGGTCGCGAGAATCGTCGTCTCCGGATAGATGTCGCCGGACAATTCCACGCCGATCGCGCGCCGCACCGCGCTGCGCGCGCCGTCGGCACCGATCACATAGTCCGCGGTCCATTGCTGCTCGCCGGCGAACACCGTCACGCCGTCCGCCGATTGCTCAAGCCCGGTCACCGCGGCGCCAAAGCGAACATCGACGCTCGGAAGTTTCTTCACAGCGTCGAGCACCAAGTGACAGTATTTCGACTGCTCGCATTGCAGCCGGTACGGATGGTCGCTCTCGTCCTTCAGCACCGAAAGGTCGAACACCGCCCGGTCGCCCGACGGATGCAGCCGGATCTGCCAGGTCGGACAGATCAGCCCCGCCTCCAGCATCCGCGCGGTGATGCCGAACGGCGCCATCATGTCGAGCGTCGGCGGATGAAAGGTCGAGGCGCGAAGCTCCTCGGAGATCGCGTCCTCCGCCTCCAGCACGGTGATGGGAATGCCTTTGCTGCCGAGCAGCAGCGCCGCGGTGAGCCCCACCGGACCTGCGCCGGCAATCAGAACCTTCATCTCTTGTCTCATGCGCCGGCAGCAGGGGCAGCCCAAGGCCGCTTGGTTTTGTCGCTCGCCTTGAACGAGGCGATACGGTCGCGATAGCTCTCGGTCAGCGCGATGTCGTCCCAGCCGTTGAGCAGCCGCATGCGCCGCACCGGATCGATGGTGAAGTGATAGGTCTTGTTGCCGCAGACGATGGTCTGTTGCTCGAGGTCGACCGCTACGGCCAAGTCCGGCGTCCGGTTCAGTGTCTCCATGATCTCGGCGGCTTCCTCGTCGGTGACGATCGCCGTGACCAGCCCGTTCTGCACCGCGTTGCCCGAGAAGATGTCGCCGAACGACGGCGCGATCACGCAGCGCACGCCATAGTCATAGAGCGCGTAGACCGCGGCCTCGCGCGACGACCCGCAGCCGAAGTTGCGCGCGCCGACGACGATCTTGGCGTTGCGCCAGGCGGGCTTGTTGATCGGGAAGTCCGGTTTCTCGTGGCCCTCGGCGTCGAAGCGCAGGTCCTGGAACAGCACCTTGCCGATGCCCATGGCGCGCGTCCATTTCAGATACCGCGCCGGCAAAATCTGGTCGGTGTTCAGGTTTGGCTGATTGATCGGGCAGGCGATGCCGGTGACCCTGGTGAACTTGTCCATTTTCCTCTCAGACCTTGCGGCCGGCGAGCATCGGCCGCACGTCGGCGAGGTGACCGGTCACCGCGGCGGCCGCCACCATGGCCGGCGACATCAGATGCGTCCGCGCGCCGGGCCCCTGGCGGCCGCGGAAATTGCGGTTGGTGGTCGAGGCGCAGCGCTCGCCGGGCGCAACGATATCGCCGTTGATGCCGACGCACATCGAGCAGCCGGACTCGCCCCATTCGAGGCCTGCGTCGCGGAAGATGCGGTCGAGGCCCTCCTGCTCGGCCTGCTGCTTGACCAGCGTCGAGCCCGCCGACACCAGGCCCGGCACCTTGCTGGTGCGTCCGGCCAGCACCGCCGCAGCGGCCCGCAGGTCCTCGATCCGCGAATTGGTGCAGGAGCCGATGAACACGCGGTCCACCGCGATATCCGTGAGCTTCCTGCCCGGCGCGATGCCCATATAGTCCAGCGCGCCGCGCAGATACTTTGCGCGCTCCTCGTCCGGCTCGCGCGCCGGATCGGGCACGCTGCCGTCGATCGGCAGCGCGTCCTCGGGGCTCGTGCCCCAGGTGACGATCGGCGCGATGGCCTGCGCATCGAGCGTCACGTCCTTGTCGAACGACGCGCCCGCGTCGGTCCTCATCGCCGACCATGCTTCGACCGCGCGGTCGAAGTCCGCGCCCTTCGGCGCGTAGGGTCGGCCCTTGAGATAGGCGAAGGTGGTCGCGTCCGGGGCAATGATACCGCAGCGCGCCCCGGCTTCGATCGACATGTTGCAGAGCGTCAGCCGGCCCTCGATCGACAGCGCGCCGATCGCCGAGCCCGCGTACTCCAGCGCGCCGCCGGTCGCGCCGTCCGCGCCGATTTTGGCGATGATCGCCAGCACGATGTCCTTGCCGGAAATGCCCGGCGCAGCCGTGCCGTCCACCGTCACCCGCATCAGCTTCGGCTTCTTCTGCCAGATGGTCTGCGTCATCAGCACATGCGCCACCTCGGACGCGCCGATGCCGAACGCGTAGGCGCCAAGCGCACCGTGCGTCGAGGTGTGGCTGTCGCCGCAGACGACGGTCAGGCCCGGCAGCGTCAGCCCCTGCTCCGGTCCGACCACATGGACGATGCCCTGGCGCGGATCGTCGAGGCCGAACAGCCTGACATTGTGCTTCGCGGTGTTCTCCTCGACCTGCCGGATCATCCGGGCAAGCTCGGGATTGGCGATGGTCTTGCGCGAGCCGCGGGTCGGCACGTAGTGGTCGGCGACGCCGAAGGTGAGCCCGGGCTCGGCCACCCCCACGCCGCGCTCGGCAAGCTTGCCGAAGGCGTGAAACGAGCCCTCGTGGACGTAGTGGCGGTCGATCCAAAGCAGGGATTCGCCGTCCTCGCGGCGCACAATTTCGTGCGCGGCCCAGAGCTTGTCGACGAGGGTTTGCGGTTGGCTCATTCGCTGCCGGCGGCCGGTTTTCGTTGTTCCACGCCATTTTGTATGATAAGTAATACCAAGTAAAGCAAGCCGGGATCGCCGGGGGCGGCATGGCCGAGGGACTGAGCGAAGGCAAATCGCGGCGGGTCTACCTGGTGCTGCGCGACCGCATTCTCAGCAATGCGCTTGCGCCGGGAGCGCGGCTTCCCAACGAGAACGAACTGGCGCGGTTTCACCGGGTCTCGCGCGTGACCGTCCGCCGCGCGCTGGCGGAGCTCGAGCGCGAGAAGCTGATCGAGCGGCGGCGCAGCGCCGGCACGCGTGTCATCTACCAGCCCGCATCCAAGCCGATGACGGCGGATATCGGCGGCGTGCTCGCCAATCTCGCCGAGATGGGCGAACGCACGTCGAGTGAATTGCGATCGTTCGGTTACGTTCCTGCGCCCGGCCCGGTGGCCGAGGCGCTGGGGATCGAGCCCGGCCAGCGCGTGCAGCGCTCCGTCCGCGTGCGATCGGTCAAGGGCAAGCCGTTTTCCTACCTGACGGCCCATGTGCCGGAGCCTATCGGCACGACCTATTCCAAGGACGAGCTCGCCAGCCAGCCGCTGCTCGCCCTGCTGGAGCGCTCGGGCGCACGGATCGAGCGGGCGTCGCAGCGCATCAGCGCCGCGCTTGCCATGCCGGACACCGCCCGTGCGCTGAAGGTCCGCGTCGGCTCGCCGCTGATCGAGCTGGTCCGGATCGTGTTCGACCGCAACGGCCGCGGCGTCGAATTGCTGCATGCGCTTTACCGGCCGGATCGCTACAATTTTGAAATGGATCTCGTCCGGTCCGGCGAAGCGGATGCCCGAACCTGGGCGCCGGACGCCCGGATCGAAGCCCGCCGGAAGCGCGCAGGCAAACCGGCGGTCGCAACCAATGGGAGGAGCGCGTCATGACACAAGACCGCAAGACATTGAGCCGTCGCCGGTTCCTGCAAACGACAGCGCTCGGCGCTGCCGCGGGCGCCGGCGTGCTGAACGCACCGGCGGTGCTGCGCGCGCAGGGCGCGCCGGTGAAGGTCGGCATCCTGCATCCGGTGTCGGGCGCGCTCTCCTACTCGGGCCAGCAGGGCCGGATCGGCGCGCAGCTTGCGGTCGAGGAGATCAATGCGGCCGGCGGCATCAAGTCGCTCGGCGGCGCGAAGATCGAAGCCGTCCTCGGCGACGCGCAGTCGACCCCCGACGGCGGCAATGCCGAGGTCGAGAAGATGAACGCGGCGGGCGTTGCCGCGGTCGTCGGCGGCTACGCCAGCGGCATCTGCCTTGCCGCGTCCCAGACCGCGGCGCGCTACGACCTGCCCTACATCGTCGACGTCGGCGTGGTCGACAGCATCGTCACCCGCGGCCTGAAGAACACATTCCGCTTCGGCCCGGGCTTCGGCGTGATCGCCAAGACCGCGATCGACAACCTCGTGGCGATCAACGAGCAGGCCGGCAAGCCCGCGAGCACGGTGATGATCGTGCACGAGGACTCGGCGTTCGGCGCGGGCCTCGCCAGGCTCCTGAACGCCCAGCTTCCGGAGCGCGGCTTCAAGCTGCTCGAAACCATCTCGCACCCGACGCCGACCCGCGACTTCAACAACGTCGCGCTGAAGATCCGCGCCAACAATCCGGATATCGTCATTCCGGCCAACTACTACAACGAATACGTGCTGCTGGCGCGCACCATGCAGCAGCAGAAGATCCGGCCGAAGGGCATCTACTCGGTGCTGGGCGGCGCCGCCTCGTCCTACAAGTTCGTCAAGGAATTCCCCGAGGCCGCGCAGTACATCATGGACTGCAATCACTGGTTCGATCCGAAGAACGCGAAGGCTTTGGCGCTGAAAAAGAAGATCGAGGACCGCAACGAGTTCTACACCTACGAAGTCTACATGAACTATTCCTGCGTGCTGCTGCTGGCCGATGCGCTCGAGCGCGCCGGAAGCGCCGACCGCGCCAAGATCATCGCGGCGCTGGAAAGCTCGACCTTCGCCGGCCATACGATGCCTTACGGGCCGACCAAGTTCGTCAACGGCCAGAACCAGGGCGCCGCGCCGGTGAACACGCAAGTGCTCAACAAGGACATCCAGGTGATCCTGCCGGCCGCGTTTGCTTCGGCGAAGGCGGTGTTCCCGATGCCGCCGGCTTAAGCGCAGGGCTACGGTGCGCAAACGGACCCCCACCCCGACCCTCCCCTTTTCAGGGGGAGGGAGCGTACCACCCGCGTTGAACCTAAAGCGACAGTCCTGCGCTTAGGGTCGCGCGGACGCGAACGTCAGGCCATGTTCTCGTCGGTCATCCTCATTCCTGCAGTGCTCAACGGGTTGATGACCGGCGCGGTCTATGCGCTGGTGGCGCTCGGGCTGACGCTGATCTACGGCGTCCTGCACATCATCAATTTCGCCCACGGTGCGCTGCTGACCGCGGCGATGTTCGCGGCGTTCTTTGCGCACAAGCTGCTGGGCCTTGATCCCTACGTTGCCGCCGTCGGCCTGACGCCCCTGTTCTTCTTGGTCGGCTACGGCCTGCAGCGCTACGTCATCGGCCCCGCGGCGCATGGCGAGGACAGCAACATCCTGCTGGTGACGCTCGGGCTTGCGGTCGTGATCGAGAACGCGCTGCTTTATGCGTTTCGCGCCGACACCCGCACGATCAACCTGCCCTATGCTTTTGACGTGGTGGAGGTCGGAAACGCATTTCTGGCGGTTCCGCGCGTGATCGCCTTTGCCACCGTGATCGGCGTTGCGCTCCTGCTGTGGCTGCTGATGCGCTTCACCCGCACCGGCAAGGCGATCCGCGCGGTGGCCAAGGAGAAGCTCGGCGCGGAGCTCGCCGGCATCGACGTGGCGCACGTCTATGCGGTGACGTTCGGCATCGGCACCGCCTGCCTTGCGATCGCCGCGTGCCTGCTGCTGCCGACCTACTACGTCAATCCGCACGCCGGCAACGCCTTTGTTCTCGTCGCCTTCACGGTCGTCGTGCTCGGCGGCATGGGATCGGTCGCGGGCGCCCTGCTCGGCGGGCTGTTCGTCGGCGTGGTGGAAAGCCTGTCCGGGCTTTATCTCGGCGAGTCGCTCGGCCAGATCGGCATCTTCGTCATGTTCATCCTGGTTCTGCTGCTGCGTCCGAGCGGCTTGTTCGGGGCGCGGGCATGAAGGGAACCTCGCCCATTCTGGTGGTGCTCGCATTGCTGGCGCTGGTTCCGGTGCTCACCACCAGCAATGTCGTGCTGAACTTCCTGGTGGCTGTGCTGCTGATCGCGCTGGTCGGCCAGGGCTGGAACCTGCTCGGCGGCTATGGCGGGCAGTACTCGTTCGGCCATGCGGCGTTCTTCGGCACCGGCGCGTACGCCACCGCGATCCTGCAGATGCGCTACGGCGTCAACGCCTGGATCGGCTTTGCCGTTGCCATCGCCGCGGGCGCCCTCGTCGGCGCGATCATCGGCGCGTTGAGCTTTCGCTCCGGGCTGCGGGGCTCCTATTTCGCGCTGGTGACGCTTGCCTTCGCCGAGGTGCTACGCATCATCGCCAGCGTCGCGCCGATCACCGGCGCAGGCGTCGGCACGCTGATCAAGCTCGACCTGCGCCCCGAGGCATTCCAGTTCCAGAGCCGCGTGCCGTTCTACTTCATCGCGCTGGCGCTGGTCGCAGCCTCGCTCATCATCGTGCGCCTGATCGAGGACAGCCGCTTCGGGGCTTATCTCGTCGCGGTGCGCGAGAACGAGGACGCGGCCAAGGCGCTCGGAGTCGACGTCAACCGGGTGAAGCTCGCAGCGATGACGGTGTCGGCGGCGATCACCGCCGCGGGCGGCGGCTTCTACGCGCAATACTATCTGTTCATCGACTCCGGCATCGCCTATGGGCCGTGGATCTCGGTCGAGGCGCTGCTCGCGCCGATCATCGGCGGCGTCGGCACCGTATTCGGGCCGCTCCTCGGCGCGCTGGTGGTGAAGACGCTCGGCGAGGCGGCCAAGCTTCTGACCGGCGACGCGCCCGGCCTCGACCTCGTCATTTACGGCGGCGTGCTGGTGCTGGTCGTTGCGTTCGCGCCGCGCGGCATCGCCGGACTGCCTGACGGCATCCGTCACCTGTGGCACCGGGCACGCGAGATGGCAGCGGGGCGCGCTCATGGCTGAGCTGCTTCGCGTCGAGAACGTGTCCAAGCGCTTCGGCGGCCTGCTCGCCGTCGACAATGCCTCGTTCACCGCCGAGGCCGGCCGCATCACCGCGCTGATCGGGCCGAACGGCGCGGGCAAGACCACGCTGTTCGCGGTGGTCTCCGGCTTCCTGCCGCCGACCGCGGGCCGCATCCACTACGACGGTGCCGACATCACCGGCCAGCCGCCGCACACGCTGGCGCGGCGCGGCATCGCCCGCACCTTCCAGATCGTGCAGCCGTTCGCCGGCCTCACGGTGCGCGAGAACATCGCGGTCGGCTCGCACCTTTACCGGCCGGCGCGGGCCGATGCGCTGGCCGCCGCGGCGAAAATCGCCGAGGCGGTCGATCTCGGCGCGCTGATCGACCGGCCGGCCGCGGCGCTGACCGTCGCAGGCAGAAAGCGCCTCGAGCTCGCCCGCGCGCTGGCCATCGAGCCGCGGCTGCTCCTGCTCGACGAGGTGCTGGCCGGGCTCAACCCGTCCGAGGTGCGCGACATGGTGCCGGTGATCCGCGCCATCGCCAACCGCGCCGTCACCATCGTCATGATCGAGCACATCATGCAGGCGGTGATGAGCCTCGCCGAGCACGTGTTCGTGCTGTCCGAAGGCCGCATCATCGCCGAGGGCATGCCGCAGGCGATCGCCGCCGATCCGCGCGTGGTCGAAGCCTATCTCGGCCACGGTGCCGCGCAGCGCATGGCCGCGGGAGCGGGCCTTGGGGCGCCCCATGGCTGAGCCGCTGCTCACGGTTTCGGACCTGCACACCGGCTATGGCGCAACCGAGATCCTGCGCGGCGTCGACCTCGTGGTGCATGCCGGCGAGATCGTCGCGGTGCTGGGCTCCAACGGCGCGGGCAAATCGACGCTCAACCGCACCATCTCCGGCGTGACGCGGCCCTGGGCCGGCGCGATCCGCTTTGCCGGCATCGCCATCGACAAGGTCCGTCCCGCCGAGATCGTCGCGCGGGGCCTCATTCATGTTCCCGAGGGCCGGCGCATCTTCCCGAACATGAGCGTGCGGGAGAACCTCGACCTCGGTGCCTACCGCCGCGGCGGTAACCGGAAGCGGGACAACCGCAGCAAGGTGTTCTCGATCTTTCCGCGGCTCGCCGAGCGGCAGCGCCAGAGCGCCGGCACGCTTTCGGGCGGCGAGCAGCAGATGCTGGCGATCGGGCGCGGGCTGATGGCCGAGCCGCGGCTGCTCATTCTCGACGAGCCGTCGCTCGGCCTGTCGCCGCTGCTGGTCGAGGAGCTGTTCGAGCTGATCAAGCGCATCAACGCCGAAGGCATCGCACTCCTCCTGGTGGAACAGAATGTGGTGCAGAGCCTGGAGGTGGCGCGCCGCGCTTATATCCTCGACAACGGCAAGTTCGTGCTACAGGGAAGCGCTCAGGAGATCCGCGACAACCCGGAACTCAAGCGCGCGTATCTCGGCATGTGAATTTGGCATGTGAACTTGGCATGTGATTTGGAATGTGATCATGAGTGATGCCCCGACCTTACGCTCCCGCCTTTCGCACAAGCCCATCGTCGTGGCGCCCGGCGTCTACGACGCGTTCACCGCGCTGGTCGCCGAGCAGGCGGGCTTCGGCACGCTCTACGTGTCGGGCGCGGCGATCGCCTATACGCGGCTCGGACGGCCCGACATCGGCCTCGTCAGCATGACCGAGGTGACCGAGACGCTGGCATTGATCCGCGACCGCGTCGCGGCGCATCTGATCGTCGACGGCGACACCGGCTACGGCAACGCGCTGAACGTCCATCGCACCATCCGCGAGTTCGAGCGCGCGGGCGCCAGCGCGATCCAGCTCGAGGACCAGGATTTTCCCAAGCGCTGCGGCCATCTCGACGGCAAGGCGCTGATTCCGGCGCAGGAGATGGCCGGCAAGATCCGCGCCGCGGTCGATGCGCGCCGCTCGCGCGAGACGCTGATCGTCGCGCGCACCGACGCCGTGGCGGTGGAAGGCTTCGACCGCGCCATCGAGCGCGCGGCGATGTATCGCGAGGCCGGCGCGGACATGCTGTTCGTCGAAGCGCCGAAGACGCGCGACGATCTGGCCCGCATCGTCAAGACGCTCGGCGGCAAGGTGCCGCTGATGGCGAACATGGTCGAGGGCGGCAAGACCGAGCTGATGAACGCGGCCGAGCTGGAAGCGATCGGCTTCAACCTCGTCATTTTCCCGGGCGGGATCGCGCGGGCGGTCGCGTGCACGGCGATGGATTACTACAGCTCGCTCGCCAGGCACGGCAGCAACGAGCCGTTCCGCAATCGGATGCTGGATTTCTCCGGCATCAACGCGCTGATCGGCACGGCGGAGATGCTTGCGCTCGGCAAGCGCTATGAAACGGATGCGCCGACGTCCGAAAAGAAATCTTGAGCGGACTCCGTTTGATGCGGGTTGCACCAACATCCGTTCTTTCCCACGAAAACTTGCGGCATCGGCGGTGCCATCCCTCCCCGCGAGGGGAGGGTGGCCGCGAGCGCATGCGAGCGGTCGGGTGGGGAGAGGCCAGCGAGAAACGGAGACCTCTCCCCACCCCCGCGCTTCGCGCGGACCCTCCCCTCGCGGGGAGGGATGAGACCGCCCGCGTCGCGATCGCTGCAACCATTCCCGCTTTCGCGGGGACAAACGGGGAGAGAGTTGCCCGATGACCAGCCTCGATCCCGTCACGCTTGCCGTGCTCAACGGCCGCCTGGTGCAGGTGGCCGACGAGATGGACGCGACGCTCTACCGCTCGGCGTTCAACCCGATCATCGCCGAGGCGCACGACGCCTGCCACGGGCTCTATCACGCCGAGACCGGCGCGACCTTGGTGCAGGGCACATCCGGCCTGCCGATTTTCGTCGGCGCGATGGCGTTCGCGGTGAAGGCCGTGATCGACAAGGTCGCGCGCGACGGCGGGCTCGAGCCGGGCGACACCTACATTTTCAACGACCCTTACGACGGCGGCACCCACCTCAACGACTTCCGGCTGGTGCGCCCGCTGATGCGCGACGGCAAGGTGTTCGTGTGGCTCGCTTCCGTGGGCCACTGGCTCGACGTCGGCGGCAACGTGCCGGGCAACTTCAACGCCAAGGCGACCGAGAGCTTCCAGGAGGGCTTTCGGGTGCCGCCGGTGAAGCTCGTGCGCGGCGGCGTGCTGCAGCAGGACGTGATCGACATTCTCGGCGCGAACTCGCGCGTGCCGCAATCGAACTGGGGCGATCTCAACGGCCAGCTCAACGCGCTCGATCTCGGCGAGAAGCGGCTGCACGCGCTGCTCGACGAATACGGCGACGCCACCATCGTGGCGGCGATGGCGCAGCTCAGCGCCCGCGCCGAGGCGCTGATGCGCGCCAACATCGCGGCCCTGCCGGACGGCACCTACTCCTACGACGACTTCCTCGACAACGACGGCGTCACCGACCAGCCGCTGCGCATCGCGCTCGACCTGACCGTCAGCGGCGACCGCATGGTGCTGGATTTTTCGCGCTCCGCCCCGCCCTGCGACGGCCCGCTCAACATCGCGCGCTCGACCACCGTCGCCTGTTGCTACGTGGCGCTGAAGCACCTGTTCACCGACGTGCCGGCCAACGCCGGCTGTCTCGCGCCGATCGAGTTCGTCATTCCCGACGCGACCTTGCTGGGCGTGAAAGCGCCCAAGCCGGTGGGCGGCTACACCGAGACCATCCTGCGGGTGATCGACACGATCTTCGGCGCGTTCGCCAAGGCCGCGCCGGAGCGCGCCAACGGCAGTCCGTTCGCCACCATCAACGCGCTGTCGCTCGCCGGCTGGCGCGAGCACGGCCGGCGCTGGGTGATGTTCTGCTTCTTCGGCGGCGGGCTCGGCGGCAATCCCGAGGGCGACGGGCTCAATCACGGCAACAATCCGATCTCGACCGCGACCATCCCGCCGATCGAAATTCTCGAGTCGCTTTATCCGGTGATGTTCACGCAGTGGGCGCTGCGGCCGGATTCCGGCGGGCCGGGGGCGCATCGCGGCGGGCTGGGCGCGATCTATGAGGTCGAGGCACTGGCGGAAGGCGGCGCGGAGGTGTTTCTGCTCGGCGAGCGCGGCAAGTATCCGCCGTTCGGGGTGAACGGGGGCGGCAAGGCGGCACTCAACCGGTTCGTCTATGACACAGACGCGGGCGAAGCCTCGCCGCCGCTGGTGTCGAAGGTGACGGACGTCAGGATCAGGCAGGGCAAGCGGGCGCGGCTGGAAACGCCGGGCGGCGGCGGCTTCGGCGATCCGGCAAAGCGCGATCCGGCGCGCGTCGCCCGCGACGTGCGGCTCGGTTACGTGTCGCGCGCGGCGGCGCTGGCGCAATACAAGGTGGCGCTGCGGGCGGATGGCGCGGTCGATGCGGATGCGACCGCAAAGGCGCGAGACGTCAGGTGATAACAGCCGCGCAGCGACACGGGCGGTCTCATCCCTCCCCGCGAGGGGAGGGTGGCCGCGAAGCGGCCGGGTGGGGAGAAGGCTGTGACAAACGCAGGCCTCTCCCCACCCCCGCGCTTCGCGCGGACCCTCCCCTCGCGGGGAGGGATGGCACTGCCGATGCCGCAAGTGATTCAAGCAAGAAGCAATATTCATGAGCACACGTGGCGTCATTGTCGGGGTGGATGTCGGTGGCACATTCACTGATTTGTTTCTGCTGGATTCGAACAGCAGCACGTTCCGGACGGCGAAGGTCACGTCGCGGCGCGGGGATGAGGCGCTGGGATTTTTGAATGGGTTGAGCGCGCTGGGTGGCGCGGCCGGGATGCAGTCGATCGTGCATGGCACGACGGTCGGGACCAACACGCTGCTGGAGCGGCGCGGGCCGAAGATCGGCGTGATCGCGACGCGCGGGTTTCGCGACACGCTGGAGATGCGGCGGCGCGATCGGCGCAGGACGTGGGGACTGTGGGGCGATTTCGTGCCGATCGCGGATCGGGATCTGCGGGTTGAAGTCGACGAGCGGACGCTGGCGGATGGGACGGTTCGCACGGTGCTCGATCCGGAGGACGTGCGGACGGCGGCGAAGGTGCTGTTGGAACGAGGCGCGACGGCGCTCGCGATCACGTTCATCAATGCCTATGCCAATGCGGAGAATGAGAAGAGCGCGCTGAAGGCGGCGCGCGAGGTGTGGCCGAACGATTTCGTGACTGCCTCGCACGAGGTGCTCTCGGAGATCCGCGAGTTCGAGCGGTCGTCGACCGCGGCGCTGAACGCTTATCTGCAGCCGGTGGTGGCGAGCTATCTCGGCAAGCTCGACGCCGCGCTCGCGCAGCAGAGCTTTCCCGGCAAGCTGCACATCGTGCAGTCGAACGGCGGCATCATGTCGACCGCGACGGCGCGGAAGCTTCCGGTGCGCACCGCGCTGTCGGGGCCGGCCGCGGGCGTGGTCGCGGGCCTGGCGATTGCGAAGGCCGCGGGCTACGACAACGTCATCACCTGCGACCTCGGCGGCACCTCGTTCGACGTGTCGGTGATCGCCCAAGGCAAGGCCGCGGTCGCGGCGCAGACCACGGTGGATTTCGGCCTGGTGATCCGCACGCCGATGATCGAGATCACCACCATCGGCGCGGGCGGCGGCTCGATCGCCTCGGTCGACCGCGGCGGGCTCCTCCAGGTCGGGCCGGAAAGCGCCGGCTCGGTGCCGGGGCCGGTCTGCTACGGCGCGGGCAACACGCGGCCGACGCTGACCGACGCGCAGGTGGTGCTGGGACGGATCAATGCGCAACGCCCACTCGGCGGCGAATTGAAGTCGCTCGACGTGGAGGCGGCGCGGCAAGCAATTGCCACACATGTCGGCGAGCCGCTGAAGCTCTCCGTCGATGACGCGGCGGCGGCGATCGTGCGCGTCGCCGAGGCGCGCATGGCCGGTGCCATTCGCCTGGTTTCGATCGAGCGCGGCCACGATCCGGCGCGCTTCGTCGCCATGCCGTTCGGCGGCGGCGGCGCGCTGCATGCCGGCGCGCTGATTCGCGAGATCGGGCTGAAGGGCGCGCTGGTGCCGCGCTTTCCCGGCATCACCTCGGCGCTCGGCTGCGTGCTGGCGGACCTGCGCCACGACACGGTGCAGACGCTGAACGTGATGCTCGAAGGGCTCGACGCGGAAGCGCTCGCGCAGCGGATGCAGGCGGCGGGTCGCGAGGCCTCTGCGGTGATCGCTGCGGCCGGCGTTCCGGTCGAGCGCACCGACGTGATTTACGAGCTCGACATGCATTATCTCGGCCAGACCCATACGGTGCCGGTGACGCTGCCGGTGGCCAGGGGAGCGGACGAGCGCGCGGACAACTTAGGCGTCAGCGAGGCGATGATCCGCGCGGCGTTCGAGGCGGCGTATCTTTCGTCGTTCAGCCGGCTCCTGCCCGGCCTCGCCACGCGGATCGTCTCGCTGCGGGTCGCGGCGATCGGCCGGCGGCCGGGCTTCGACTTCCAGGTGTTCGCGCCCGATGCCTCGGCCTCGCTCGATGCGGCCAAACGCGGCACGCGGCGGGTCTGGTTTGCCGGCGGCTTCCGCGACACCGCGATCTGGTCGCGGCTCGAGCTTCCCGCCGGCGCGCGGATCGAAGGCCCGGCGATCCTCGAACAGCCCGACGCCACCACGGTGATCGAGCCGGGGCTTGCCGGCCGCATCGACGCGCTGGGCAACCTGATCGTGGAGCGCGCGTGATGAACCCGAAAACCAGCGCGCTCATCCTCGGCGACCTGCAGAACGATTTCCTGCATCCGGACGGGGCCTATGGCCGCGCGAAGCAGAGCCATCCGTCGATCGCGGCACTGCCGGAAAGGCTCGCGCCGCTGGTGCGCGCCGCACGCGAGCGCGGGGTGCTGACGGTCGCAACGCTGTTCACGCTGGTGCCGGGCCGCGGCGGCGAGCCGATCATCTCGCCGCATCTCAAAGCGCTGCGGCCGTTCCTCACGAAGGGCGACTTCGCGCCGGGCGGATGGGGCCAGCAGCTGGTCGATGCGCTCAGCCCCGCCGACGTGCAGGTCGAGAAGATCGCCTATTCGGCGTTTCACGCCTCGCGGCTCGAATGGGCGCTGAAGAAGTGCGGCGTCGAGCAGCTTTATTTCACCGGCATCGTCACCAACGGCGGCGTCGCCTCGACGGTGCGCGACGCGCATGTGCGCGAGTTCGAATGCACGGTGATCGAGGACGGCTGCGCGGCGTTCGGCGAGGACATCCACCGCGCGGCGATCGAGGGGCTGAAGCCGGTGGCAAAGCTGACGACGATTGCGGAGATGTTGCGGGCGCTGACGACGGGCTAGCCCGGATATCTCACAGAGATAAGCGCATCGGGGCGCCAAATCAGCGAAAGTGGTTGTGCAGCAACA
>JAIESI010000312.1 GCA_019746135.1 Xanthobacteraceae bacterium | reverse complement strand
ACCTCGGTGCTGGAGAGCTCGACCGAGAAGTGCCCGCATTGCGGCGGCACCGGTCACGTCCGCTCGGTGTCGTCGGTTGCGCTGCAGCTCTTGCGCGCGATCGAGGAGACGCTGCTCAAGGGCCCGACGCACAATCTGATCGTGCGCACGAAGCCCGACACCGCGCTCTATGTGCTCAACCACAAGCGCGCACATCTGCGCGGCCTCGAGGAGCGCTTCCATGTTGCGCTGACCGTCAACGCCGACGAGGAGGTCGGCGGCCAGATCGGCTTCACCATCGACCGCGGCGAGCAGGTGATGTCGGTCGAGCAGGCCAAGACCGTGCTCGCGCAGCAGGCCAATCTTGCGCCTCCGACGCTGATCGAAGAGGAAGAGCCGGTCGTCGAGGAGGATTTCGAGGACGAAACGGAAGCCGAGGCCTCATCCGGAGCGCGCGGCTACGCCGGCGTCACCGAGATCGACGAGGACCGGCCGGAATCGCAGGACGGCGAAGGCTTCCAGCCGTCCGACGGCGAAGACATCCGCGAGAACGGCGATGCGGCGCGCGAAGGTGGACGCGGACGCAGGCGACGGCGCCGACGCGGCCGCGGCGGGCGTGGCGGCGAAGGCCGTGAGGCGGGGCAGCCTCGGCAGCCGCGCCAGGAAGGCGGTTACGAGCACGGCGCCGAGCAGGCCTATGCCCAGGAGCACGGCCAGGAACATGGCCAACCGCACGCCGCCGAACATGGCGAGCAGCACGGCGGGTTCGCGCCCGATCACGGCGGTGGCCCGCAGCCGGACTATGCTCCACCGCCCTACGGCCAGCAGGAAGGCGGCGAACCGATGCCCGAGGGCGTGCCGCAGGAACGCTTCGACGAGGGCCATCACGAGGGCGGCGAACGGCACGGCAACGGCGATGGCCGCGGGCGTCGCCGGCGCGGACGTCGCGGCGGACGCCGCAACCGGCGCGGCCGTGAAGGCCTCGAGGGCGACCGTGACATGCCGCACGGCATGGGCGAGCAAGCAATGAGCCACGAGGCAGATCAGGGCGAGTTCGCCTCTGCGGCAGGCCATGCGCCAAATCATGCACCGGGTCAGGACATGCAGTACGAAATCCACTCGCGGCCCGACATGGACCCGCGTCCGCAATGGTCGCCGCCGCGCGAAACTGCAGCGCCGGAATTGGGCCAGGCGCCAGATCAAGCGCCGAGACGCGAAGCCGTGGCCGAGGCTGCTCCCGCTCCGCAATCCGAGCCTGAGCCGGCCGCACCGCCACGCCGCCGCTCGACGGTGCGCGAGGCTCCGCCGTCGTCTGCCTCGAGCGAGCCGGCGGTGACGCCGATGCCCGAGCCGCAGCCGGCCTCCCCGCCGCCCGCGGCCGCGGCAGAACCCGCACCTGCCGAAGCGGCGGCCAAGCCGCGCCGCACCGGCTGGTGGGCCAAGAAGCTCCTGGGCGGCGGCGACAAAGGCTGAAGTTGATGCAAAGCCGCTGGGTCGATCGCGACGCAACGGCTGCGGTCGACCGCTACGCCACGTCCGGTGTCGCGCCGGATGTGGCGCTGCGGGTCTACACCACGCGGCTCCTCGGCTCCGATCCGGCGCTGGTGCTGCACGGGGGCGGCAACACCTCGCTCAAGACCAGGATGCGCGACCTTGCCGGCGACGAGGTCGAGGTGCTGTGCGTCAAGGGCACCGGCGCCGACATGGCGACCATCGAGCCCGCGGGCATGGTCGCGGTGAAGCTCGATCCGCTGAAAACGCTTCGCGCACGCGCCGACCTTGCCGATGACGACATGGCGCGCGTGCAGCGCGCCTTCCTGATCGAGCCGTCGGCGCCGAACCCCTCGGTGGAATTCCTGCTGCACGCCTTCGTGCCGCACGCCTTCGTCGATCACACCCACGCCAACGCCATCATCAGCCTGATCGACCAACCCGACAGCGCCAAGCTCTGCGAGGAGGTGTTCGGCGGCCGCATCGGCCTCGTGCCCTATGTCCGTCCGGGCTTCGGCCTCGCCAAGGCGGCGGCGGCGACCTTCGACGAAAATCCGAAGGTCGAAGGCCTGATCCTCGACAAGCACGGCATCTTCACCTTCGGCGCGAGCGCGAAGGAGGCCTATGAGCGCATGATCGAGCTGGTAAGCCGCGCCGAGGAGCGGCTTTCCAAGAACCGCAAGACCGTGTTCGCCGCGGCCGCTCTGCCGCCGCAGGTCGCGCCGCATGAGGCGGTTGCGCCGATCGTCCGCGGTGCGTGCAGCCTGAAGAACGCCGGCGGCGAAGGCGCGCACCGGCGCATGATCGCGGAATTTCGCACGGGCGGCGCGATCCTGAATTTCGTCGGCGGCGCGGAGCTTCCTCGCTACGGCGGGTCGGTCGTCATCACGCCGGACTACGCGATCCGCACCAAGCGCAAGCCGCTGATCCTGCCCGCGCCGGAAACCGGCAAGCTCGATCCGTTCAAGACCGCGGCGGCGCAGGCGGTCGCGGCCTATGTCGATACCTATAAAAAATATTTCGAGAGCCACAACGCCCGCGTGGGCGGCGGCAAACGCATGCTCGATCCCCTGCCCCGCGTCGTGTTCGTACCGGGGCTCGGGCTCTACGGCCTCGGCCGCTCGGCGAAAGACGCACGGATCGCCGCCGATCTGGCGGAGGCCGCGGTCGCGACCATCACCGACGCCGAGGCCATCGGCCGCTTCCACACCATCACCGAGGCCGACGACTTCGACGTCGAGTACTGGCCGATGGAGCAGGCCAAGCTCGGCAAGACGAAGGAGCCGCCGCTCGCAGGCCAGGTCGTGGCGATCACCGGCGCAGGCGGCGCGATCGGCGCGGCGACCGCACGGGCGTTCGCCAATGCAGGTGCGGAGGTCGCCCTCCTCGACGTCAACCTTGCGGCCGCCGAAAAGGAAGCCAAGGCCCTGGGCGGCGCTGCGGTCGGGATCGCCTGCGACGTCACGGATGCCGCATCGGTGCGCAACGCGTTTACGAGAATCGCCGCGACCTTCGGCGGGCTCGACATTCTGGTTTCCAACGCCGGCGCCGCCTGGCAAGGCCGCATCGGCGAGGTCGACGAGGAGATTTTGCGCAAGAGCTTCGAGCTGAACTTCTTCGGCCATCAGCGCGTGGCGCAGGCCGCGGTGCAGATCATGCTCAAGCAAGGCACCGGCGGCTGCCTTCTGTTCAACGTCTCCAAGCAGGCGGTCAATCCCGGCCCGAACTTCGGCCCCTACGGCCTGCCCAAGGCGGCGACGCTGCTGCTCGTGCGTCAATACGCGGTCGATTACGGCGCCGACGGCATCCGCTCGAACGGCGTCAACGCCGACCGCATCCGCTCGGGCCTGCTCACCGACGACTTCATCAAGGAGCGTGCCAAGGCGCGCGGCGTCTCCGAGAAGGACTACATGAGCGGCAACCTGCTGCAGCGCGAGGTCACCGCCGACGACGTCGCCCAGGCGTTCCTGCATCAGGCGCTGGAGTTGAAAACCACCGGCGATATCACCACCGTAGACGGCGGCAACATCGCGGCGGCGCTGCGATAGAACAAAACTATCGTTCTTGACCGCGCCGTTGTGCCGGGCCGGACGCGATCCTAGATTCCCACGACACGAACTGGAGGCATCCATGTCTGTCGTCGCCGAACTCGACACCGCACCGGAAACCATCGAGCCAATCGTCAATTACATCGTCAGCGACGGCACCGAGATCTACACGTATACCGGCGGGCCAGGCTCGCTCGACATCAAAAGCGGCGGCACCCCCGACCCGCGCAAGGTCGTCATGCACAACGGCCGCCCGCACGCCGGCGACTTCGATCTGGACGTCGACGGCTTCCGTTTCGTGCGTCACGACACCAAGGTGCAGAACTTCCTCGACGAGGCGGAAGTCAGGCGCGTCTACTATCCGGAGATCGAGGCGCTGATCAAAATGCAGAGCGGCGCCAAGCGCGTCGTCGTGTTCGACCACACGCTTCGCACCGCCGACGACGCCTTCCGCGAGCAGCACAAGATCCGCGAGGTCGTGCGCCGGGCCCACAACGATTACACCGAATGGTCCGGTCCGCAGCGGCTGCGCGACATCCTGCCGGACGAGGCGGACGAGCTCATTAAGCGCCGCTTCGCCATCATCCAGGTGTGGCGGCCGATCCGCTATCCGGTCGAGACCCATCCGCTCGCCATCGCCGACGCCCGCAGCGTTTCGCCCGCCGACTTCGTGATCTCGGAGCGCCGCTATCCCGACCGTATCGGCCAGACCTACGTGATCGGCTACAACCCCGCGCACAAGTGGTTCTGGTTTCCGCACCAGGCGCGCAACGAGGCGCTGGTGTTCAAGGTCTACGACTCGGCGAAGGACGGCCGCGCGCGCTGGACCGCCCACACCGCCTTCGACGATCCCACCTCGCCGCCGAATGCACGGCCGCGCGAGAGCATCGAAATCCGGACGCTGGCGTTTTTCTGAGCCTTTGCTATCAGTCGCTGGCCCCATAGCGCGTCGCAGACGCGCGTCAACGCGCTGACGGCGCGTCCGGGACGGCTATGGGCCCGCGACTGATTTGACGAGGACGAAAAATGCCCGAAGCCGACAAGGAAGGCGAACGCTATCAGGCCGGAACGCCGCAGGCCGCACCGGGCTTTTTCCTCAAAGGTGCGCACCAACTCGACTGGGGCATGAAGAACCGCCTGGCGCGGACCTTCAATCCGCAGTCCGGCCGCACCGTGATGCTCGCGATCGACCACGGCTATTTCCAGGGGCCGACCTCGGGCCTCGAGCGCATCGACCTCTCGATCCTGCCGCTCCTGCCGCAATGCGACGCGCTGTTCTGCACCCGCGGCGTGCTCCGCTCGATCGTGCCCGCGGAATCGCAGAAGCCGATGGTGCTGCGCGCCAGCGGCGGCCCGAGCATCCTGCGCGAGGAGCTGTCCGACGAGCAGATCGCCATGGACATGGAGGACGCGGTGCGGCTCAACGCGGCCGGCGTCGGCATCCAGGTGTTCATCGGCGGCGAGCACGAGACACGCTCGATCCACAACATGACCAAGCTCGTTGATGCCGGCCTTCGCGTCGGCATGCCGGTGATGGGCGTGACCGCGGTTGGCAAGAACATGGTGCGCGACGCGAAATACTTCCGCCTCGCCTGCCGCATGATCGCCGAGCTCGGCGCGCAATACGTGAAGACCTATTACGTCGACGACGGCTTCGAAACCGTCACCGCCTCCTGCCCGGTGCCGATCGTCATGGCCGGCGGCAAGAAGCTTCCCGAGCTCGACGCGCTGACCATGGCCTACAACGCGGTGCAGCAGGGCGCCGCCGGCGTCGACATGGGCCGCAACATCTTCCAGTCGGACGCGCCGAAGGCGATGATCGCTGCGGTGGGTGCGGTGGTGCACAAGAACGCAAAGCCGAAAGAGGCGTTCGAGCTGTTCAATTCGCTGAAAGCGAAGGGCTGAGACTCAGGCGTCTGCCGGCCGCGCAGCACCCCGCAAGCACCAGATCAGGAAGCCGAAAGCGCCTGCGAGCGGCACGGCGACCGCGGCGTTTCCGACCAGCAGGAAGCACGGCGCGCCAAGCGCGGTGCCGAGGACGAAGCCCGCCATCGGCGGCCACAATAGCCCGAGCCGCTCCCGCGCCTCGCGGGTCTGCCTGATAACCGCATCGTCGGCCCGACCTCGTCCGAACGACAGCAGCACGAGCGTCGTGTCGAGGGCAAGCTGCGTGGTGTTGCTTGTCATCACGTTGGTGGACGGCACCGCGCGCATGAACAGGTGCACCATCGCACTCTGCACCCCCATCGCCGCGACGCCCAGCAGCGCGGCCGCAAGCGTGCCCGGGGCGTTCGCGCTGTCGAGCGGCAGTGTCAGCATGGACACGAGCATTGCCGCGATCAGCGCGCATTCCAGCCCCGCCACCCAGACCAGCGGCCGGCCGCGCCGCGCCCGCAGCGTCGCCAGCACGGCCGCAACGCATCCCGCGACAAAGAACGCCGGGATCGCCAGCATGGTCAGCAATTCGCCCTGGCGGACGAAGAGCCAGTTGCTCGCAAGCACGAAGCTCCCGGTAAGCTGGGCCACGAAGATCTGGAACAGCCCGAGAAACGAACAGGTATCGACGAAGCCCGCAACGAAGCCGAGCAGCGCCGTCACCGGCCGCGGCACGGAAATCGGACGAATGGCGTGGATCATCGCCGGTCCCTCACCCGCCGCAACGGCGGCGTCGGGACCGAGTTTAGGAGAGCCCGGTGGCGAACGTCAGGCCGCCTTCGCAGCCTGACGTTCCGCGGGCCGCACCGTAAAGCTCCGCAACTGTCCGCGCCGCAGCACGTCGAACGTCGCCGCCCGGCCGATCCGCTCGGCGTTGAGCAGCCGGATCATATCGTCGACGCCGGTGACGGGGATGCCGTCGAGCCGCACCACGATGTCGTAGGACATCAACCCGGCTGCGGCCGCCGCGCCGTTCGGCTCGGTCGCGGTGATCATCGCGCCGAAACCATTCTCGATACCCGCCGCCCGCGCGTGCCGCCGCGGCACCGCGACGGTCTGCGCCGCCACTCCGATGAAGGCGCGCCGCACCCGGCCGTGCTGCAGGATCTCGCTCAGCACGTATTGCGCGGTGTTGCTTGCGACCGCAAAGCAGATGCCCTGGGCGCCCGCGATCACCGCGGTGTTGATGCCGATCACCTCGCCGCGCGACGAGACCAGCGGCCCGCCGGAATTGCCGGGGTTGAGCGCGGCGTCGGTCTGGATCACGTCCTCGATCAGCCGGCCGGTGCGGGCGCGCAGCGACCGCCCGAGCGCGGAGATCACCCCCGCGGTCACGGTCGACTCGAAGCCCAGCGGGTTGCCGATCGCGACCGCGAGCTGACCGCGCTTGAGCTTCTTGGAATCGCCGAGGCTGGCCGAGGCGAGATTGCGCGCGGCGCCGGCGCGAACGAGCGCCAGGTCGGTGTCCGGGTCCTCGCCGATCAGCCGCGCCTCCATGCTGCGGCCTTCGGGGTCGGTCAGACGGAGTTCCTTCGCGCCCTCGACCACGTGGCTGTTGGTCAAAACCAGGCCGTCGGGCGAGATGACCACGCCCGAGCCCACGCCGCCGTGGCCCTTCTGCACCACGCGCTCGACGCGCACCACCGCGGGCCCGACCCGGTCGGCGACCGCGGTCACCGCGCCGGAATAGGCGTCCAGCAGCTCATCGTCCCGCGGCTCGGAAGCCTCGGCAATGGGCTCGGTGTCTTCGATGTTCTGGGAGTTGAGATCGTACATGGGAATGCCTTTCGGGCTTCCTATGTAGGAACGGGTCGCAACAAGCGGTAGATGCGACGACTCAGGCTGGCGTTGGCCCAGTCTGGGGCCGCGCCAGCCGGTCCGCGAGCGCCATGAACAAGCGCGATGCCAGTGCCGCGCAAGCGACTACGCCAAGAATGTGCGAGGTCGTCTCGATGAGCAAGAGAAACGGGAGGCCGGTCGAAGCCCTGAAGGTGTTCGCGCCGGTCTGCACGCGCTTTGCCACCAACGACGTCAAGCTCGACGCGGCCTGCGCGGCCTACAACAAAGCGGTCCTGGCGATGCCTTTCATGCAGGAATGGATCGACGCCGCGCGCGCGGAGCCTGAAGAGCTGGAAGAGCTCGACGTGGAGTTTTAGCGGCGGACGATCAGAGGAACTTGGCCGGAATATAGAGCGGCATCGAATCCTCCCAGCGACTGTCCGTCAGCATGCGCTTGCCGCTGCCGTCGGCGTTCATAATGAAAATCTGACCGTATTGCTGGAAGGTGTTGTCATAGAGCGCCGCCTCGTCGCGGAAGCCATAGATGCCGCTGTTCCACATGATCCGGCCGTCGGCGGTCCAGACGGCATGGCCGTCGGTCGCGCGGTTGGTGGTGAGCCGCAGCAGGTCCGAGCCGTCCGGCCGGATGGTGTAGATGTCGAAGTTGACCGCATCGACCCGGCGGGTGAACAGGATGCGGCTGCCGTCGGGCGACCAACCCGGCAGGTTGTCGTAGGCGGTGGTCAGCGCGCGCGTCGTGCGGGTTTCGAGATTCAGAATGCGGAGCCCGACATCGTTCTCGCCCCAGACGCGATAGACGATCTCCTTGCCGTCCGCGGAGTAGCTTGGGAAGCCCGAATGCACCGCGCCGTCGGTCAGCTCCTCCAGGCCGGTGCCGTCGCGGCGCACGCGCATGATCCGCGCCTTGCCGGTGTGGCGCTCCTGAAACCACTCGCCGAGGCCAAACGCGATCCATTCGCCGTCGGGCGACCAGGCCGGCTGGAACGCGCCCGCCATGCCACGTGCGACCTTGGTGCGGTCGAGGCCTGAGTTGTCGGTCTCGAAGATCCGCTTCCGGTTGGACCCGTTCGCATCAAGGATCGCGAGCGAGGAATTCTGGGCCTTCTCGGTGATGACGAGCTTGCCGTCGCGCGACAGCATCGGGAACACATCGGTGTGGCGGTAGTCCCAGTCCGGATCCCAGCTATAGAGCCGCTGGTTCTGCGGCCGCGGCTTGAAGTCGACCTTTTCGTAGATCACCGTCTTGCCGTCCGGGGACCAGCACGGCGAGCGAAGCGCGGCCTTGACCGCCGGCCGGCCCGACGTGGTGTAAAGTCCTTCGTCGGGACCGCCCTTGCGGTGATAGGCGATTTCCGTCGCACTGAGAAACTGCGGGAACACCTTCAGGCCCGGCCCCGAGGTGTGCTCGATCCGTTCGCCGGTTGCGACATCGACCGAGACGATCTGCGACACGACGCCGGCAACCAGGTTCGGCCGGCGCGCGCCCCATGTCGCCTCCGTCGTCATTTCATAGAAAACAACCCGCTTGCCGTCGGGCGACCATTTGGGTGAGCCGAGGCAGTAGCCGGGCCTGGACGCGATCCGGCGGAAGCCATGACCGTCAGCGCGGATCACATAGACACTGAGCTCCTGCGTGTGCTCCCAACCCTTGCCGTCGTCGTGGCCCCGCCAGTCGGTGTTGCGGTCGGAGGAGAAGGCAAGCCACTGCCCGTCGGGCGACCATGAGGGCCGGAAGAAGCCGTCGGGACCGCTGGGATCGCCCTGCACGTCCTCCGCGCCAGTGAGGTTGCGCATCTGGCCACGCTCGATGTCGAGGAGCCAGATGTTCGCGCGGAAGCCGCTTCGGGTCGACACAAAGGCGAGATGCCTGCCATCCGGGGAAAGGACGGCGGCATCGTCGACCGCCGGACCGGTCACCAGCGGCTCGACACCGGTGCCGTCAAGGCGCGCGCGAAACACATCCGACTGCCCTGCGCCGTTGCGCTCCGAGGTGAACAGCACGGTCGTGCCGTCCCGGGAGAAGCTCGCGTTGTGCTCGAAGATCGAGTTTTGCAGGAGCTTTCGCTCGCCGCTGCCGTCGGCATTGGCGATGTAGAGCTCGGCGGACGAAGGCCCGATCCGGTTCATGAGCATGATGCCCTTCGATCCCGAACCAGACGGCACGCCCGACACAGCGCCTTCTGCCGCGGCCCGCCCCGCCTGATGCGTGGTCAAGGCGGCGGTTGAAATTCCTTTCAGAAAGTTGCGACGGCTGATCATGGGCCCGCGCTCCGCTGCGGCGATCACGCACCTTGCTGCGTTGCAATATCGAGGTTTCACCACAACCACACGTTACAAATCAGTAACGGGCTTTCCCAATCATAAGAAAGACCAGGCGCGCCGGACTTCAAACCTGCGGCACCGCACGCTTATTTGCGGCCAATCCGACGGGTGCAACGGCAACGCGCAGCACGCGGTAGCGAAGTGCGCCGGGTCGGTTGCGACGCGCGCCTATGCAAGCCCGCCGCCCCTGCCGCCCATCACCGCGCTTGTGTTCGCGTCGCTCTGCCCTTCACAATCGGCCAACAACAAGACCGAATGAGGAAAACCCCGCCGTCATGTTCCGTCGCGACACGCCGCAGGAAGCGCAATTCCGCAACGAAGTCCGGACCTGGCTCGAGGCCAACCTGCCGCACGCGCTGCGCGGACGCACGACCCGTCCGCATCCCGACGAGCTGATGCCCTTCTACCACACGCTGTCGCGAAAAGGCTGGATCGCCCCGCACTGGCCGAAGAAGTACGGCGGCATGGGCGCGACGCTGAACGAGCAGATCATCATGGCGGCAGAGATGGCGCATGTCGGGGCGCCCAACCTGCCGGTCCAGGGCCTCAACCACATCGGCCCGATCCTGATGGAGTTCGGCAACGAAGCGCAGAAGGCCAGGCACCTGCCGCCGATCATCGAAGGCTCGTTGATCTGGGCGCAGGGCTATTCGGAGCCGGGCGCAGGCTCCGACCTCGCGAGCCTTTCGACCCGCGCGGTGCCGCAAGGCGACCATTTCGTGGTGAACGGCCAGAAGATCTGGACCACCTGGGCGCATCACGCCGACTGGATCTACGCGCTGGTGCGCACCGATCCGGAGGCGCAGCCGCGCCATGCCGGCATCAGCTTCCTTCTGATCGACCTGCACAGCCCGGGCATCAAGGTGCGGCCGATCAAGACGATCGCCGGCGACGACGAGTTCGCCGAGGTGTTCTTCGACAATGTCGTGGTGCCCGCCGAGAACCTGGTCGGCAAGCTCAACGACGGCTGGCGGATCGCCAACGCGCTGCTCGGCCACGAGCGCATCGCCACCTCGAACCCGCAATTCTCGCTGATGGCGCTGGAGCGCATCCGCACCATGGCGCGCGCCTCCGGCGTGATCGCCGATCCGGCGTTCCAGGACCGCTTGGCGGCCGCGAGCATCAACGTCACGGCGCTGTCCGCCCTGTTCAGCCACGCGGTCGAGTTGGCCAACAGCGAGAAGAGCCCGGGACCGGAAGCCTCGATCATCAAAATCTACGGCAGCGAGCTGCTGCAATCGCTGAACGAGCTCCTGATCGAGGCTGCGGGCGGCTTTGCCTCGGCCGACAAACCGATCGCGACGCAGTTCGGCGAGGTGGATGTGGCAACGCCGTTCCTGCAGGCCCGCCGCGTGACGATCTATGGCGGCTCCTCGGAAATCCAGCGCAACGTGGTGGCCCGCCGCGTCCTCAACCTTCCGAACTGACCGGCGGTACGCATGGAACTGAACCTCACGTCCGAACAGACGCTGCTGCGCGACAGCGCGAGCAAATTCATCACCGCATCGGGGCCGAAGGTCGCGCGCGGCTATCGCGGCAAGGATTTGAGCTTCGCGCCGGAGCGCCTGCGCGAGGCCGGCGAGCTCGGCTGGCTCGGCATCCTCGTGCCTTATTCCGCGAATGGTCTCGATCTCGGCCTCACCGAGCTCGCGCTGGTGCTCGAACAGGCCGGCCGCGGCCTCGTCTGCGAGCCGATCGGACTTGCCGCCGTTTCGGCCGCGGCGCTGGCGCACGGCAAGGCGCCGCATCCGATGCTGGACCAGGCCATCGCCGGCACCGCGCTCGTCGTTCCGGCGTTGCAGGAGACCGCGCACGGCGGCGATCCGCTCGCGCCGAAAACCCAAGCGGCGGAAAGAAGCGGCGCGCCGCATCTGACCGGACAAAAGCAGTTCGTCTGCGCCGACGGCGCCGCGGGCTTTCTCGTCAGTGCCGCGGGGCGCGATGGCGCAGCTCTCTACTACGTTGCCCGCAGCGCGCCGGGCTGCACGCTCGGCGCAACCGACACCGTGGATGGCCGCAGGCTCTGGACGCTGAACCTCGCCGACACGCCGGCCGATCTCGTTCCGCCCCCGCCCTCTGCGCGCAACGCCGTGGAGGCGCTCCACGACCTCGCGCTCTTCGCACTGGCAAGTGAGCTGCTCGGTGTCATGGAAAAGGCGCAGGAGATCGCGTTCGATTATCTGCGCATCCGCAAGCAATTCGGCAAGCTGATCGGCAGCTTCCAGGCGCTGCAGCACCAGGCGGTCAACATCTACATCAAGACCGAGGCGGTGCGCTCGCTGGTGTTCCAGATCGCCGCCAACAACGAGCCCCACCGCATCGATCCGGCGCTCGCCATCGCCGCCAAGGCCAAGGCGTCGGAGGATGCGCTTGCGGTGACGCAGGCCTGCATCCAGCTGCATGGCGGGATCGGCTTCACCGACGAGCACGACATCGGCCTCTACCTCAAGCGGGCGATGCTGCTGTCGTCGCTGTTCGGCAACGCGGCGACGCAACGCCGCCGCTACGTCGCCACCGCGGAGCTCACCGCCTGAGGCGAATTGCGGGGACGGGGCAATGATCTTCGTTATGGAGCCGCCGGCTCAATACAATTTTCCGTACAAAGGACCGGTCATCGAGCACGTCCTGCCGCTCAAGGATGCGCGGGCGATGTGCCGCAAGTACGGCGCATTCGCCCATGCCTGCTCATGGACCAAGGACGGCAAGTGCTACATCGTGCTTCCGGTCGGTGGTCCGGTGAAGCAACTCGCACCGTACCGTCGCCACGAGATGGCGCACTGCAACGGATGGCCAGCGAGCCACCCGCAATTCTGACGTGACGGCTATTCCAGCTTCGCCCCGGAGCGCTGCACCACGTCCTTCCACTTCGCCAGATCGGTGCGGATCGTGTTGGCAAACTCCTCCGGCGTGCCGCCTGCGGGCTCGTCGCCGATCGAGCCGAAGCGCTCCTTGAAGGCCTGGGTCTGGATCGCCTTGTTCACCGCCTCGTTGATCTTGTCGACGATCGCCTTTGGCGTCCCGGCCGGCGCAATCACGCCGCTCCAGGTGGGCGCGCTGTAGCCCGGCACGCCCGCCTCCGCGACCGTCGGCACGTCGGGGAACGCCGGCGAACGGCGGTCGCCGCTGACCGCAAGCCCGCGCACCGCGCCGGATTTGGCGTGCGGCGAGATCGAATTGAGGCTCTCGAACATGAAGGTGACGCGGCCGGCGATGAGATCGGTGGTCGCCGCCGCGCCGCCGCGGTACGGCACGTGCACCGCCTCGATCCCGGCCATGTACTTGAACAGCTCGGCTCCCACGTGTCCCGGCGAGCCGCTCGCCGAGGAGGCATTGGTCATCTTGCCGGGATTTTTCTTGGCGGCGTCGATCAGATCCTTCACGGTCTTGTATTCGGACGTTGCCCCGACCGTGAGCAGGAGATGCCCGCGCGCGACCAGCGCGACCGGCTGGAAATCCTTCTCGATGCTGTAGGGAATTTTCGCGATCATGTTCGGGCTGATCGACAGCGCGCCGATCGGCCCGAGCCCCAGCGTGTAGCCGTCGGGCGGCGCCTTCGCCACGAGGTCGAGGCCGATGGTGAAGGCCGCGCCCGGCTTGTTCTCGATGATGACGGTCTGGCCGAGCTGCGGGCCAAGCTCTGCCGCGAGAATGCGCGCCACCGTGTCGGTCGCGCTGCCCGGCGCCTGCGGCACGATCAGCTTGATCGGCTTGTCGGGATATGCGCCCTGCGCGCGGGCCGTCGCGGGCACTGCCGCAAGCACGCAGGCGCACAGCAAAGCAAACCTGTTCAATTGCGGCGACCGGACAGCCGGCATCGTGCTCCCTCCCGTAAATTTTTTAATTGCATTGAGCGTATCGGCCGCCGCGCGCTTCGACAATCGCCTCGGGAACGATGTCGCAGGCCAGGTCTTCGCGTGGTCCGGCCATGCATCGTGTGGTAGCATCTCCGGCATGGCAGGCTCTCTGTGCTTCGGTGAGATACCTGCCCGTTTCTATTTTTTGTTGCTACGTCGGCGGGGGCGCCGGTGGCGCGGGGGTGGTCTCAAACGGAGGGCACCATGCGCAAAGCCATTGTTTCCCTGTTCGCTCTTGGCATGTTCGCGATTGTCGCCGCTCCCGTCCTGGCGGGAACTGTCGATCTCGGGCGCATTTCCGAAAGCCAGCTCAAGGCCAGTTGCAAGAAGGCTGGCGGCACGTATAGCGGCTCGAATGGCACGTCGAGTTACGACTGCATCGGCAAGAAGGGCACCGTCACCTGCAATCCCACGACCAAAAAGTGCACCGGCAATTGCGAGAAATGCGGGCAGGCAAACATTGGCGGAACGTCAGGCCCGACCATCCGCGGCGTCCTGGCCAACGCCTCGGCCGAGAGGCCGCCGCGCGCCCCGTCGGGCCCGGTCAAGCCCGGCCTCCTGGACCAGACGCCCGGGCTCGGCACCAGCGGCCCGGCCACGACCGGATCGCCTTCGAGCGGCACGGCACCTTCGGGCGGCGCAGCGCCGGCGGGCGGACCTATCTTGCGGTGAGCCTGCGACGGCCCGTCACCCGGCCGCCGCGGCGGCATCAGCGCAGCCGCGCGGCCTCCTCGAGCACGGCGCGCTCGGCGACGCCCTGGTCGTCGGTCGGTGCGAAGGCCGCCACCGTGACCGGCGGTGAAAGGTCGGGGAAGTGATAGGCCGCCGACACGCTCGCGGGCCCCTGTCCCGAGTGGCCGATGCACAAGCCGTGCGGTGAGGCGATATCGATCATCAGGCCGAGGCCGTAGCCCGCGGTGCGCCACGGCCGCCCGGTCAGGTCGGTCTCGACCGGATGGCGCTCGCGCATCGCCGCGATGAGCTGCGCAGGCAGCAGCGCGCCGGTGAACAGCCGGTGCATGAACGACGCGACCTCGGACGGCGGCCCCATCAGCAGGCCGTGCGCCACCCAGCCGGGATGGAAGTTGTCTTCGTCGCCGAACACGCTGTGTTGCAGGTCGGCGCGCGTCGTCGCAACGAAGCTCCGCTCGATGCCGAGCGGCGACAGCACCAGCGACTTGAGCGCGCGCCCGATGTCCATCCCGGTCGCCTGCTCGATCAGCGAGCGCACCAGGAAATATCCCGAATTCGAGTACTTCCACCCTCGGCTGGGCTCGAACGACGGCGGCCCGCCGGCAAACCGCGCGTGCTGTTCGACGCTCCAAGGTTCGGCATGGCCGTCCACCGCCGCCTCGTAGTCCGGCGTGTCGGTGTAGCAGCCGAGCCCGCTGGTGTGCTGCAGCAACTGGCGCAGCGTGTATTGGCGCCCGGGCAGCGCCCGATCGAGCTCGAGCCGGTCGCCCGCCGCCAGCCGCAGCGCACAGGCCGAAAGCGCCGTCTTGGTGATGCTCCACCACGGCACGATCGCCTGATCGTTGTCGGACTTTATCGTTTCTCCGACGCAGGAGGCGATCAGTGGCGCCATCTCACGCCCGCTTGAGCCAACCGCCGATCCGCTCGACCGCTGCGCGCATGTCGGCGGCCGATCCGGCATAGCAGAAGCGGAGGTAGTGCCGGCCGTCCACCGGATCGAAATCGACGCCGGGCGTCGCCGCCACATGCGCCTCCTGCAGCAGCCGCTTGGCGAAATCGAAGCTGTCGTCGGAGAAGACGGAAATGTCGGCGTAGAGATAGAACGCGCCGTCGACCGGCAGGAACTTGTCGAGACCCGCTTTCGGCAACCCCTCGATCAGGATTTTCCGGTTGTCCTCGTAGCCGTGCTTGATCGCCTCGAGCTCGTCGCGGCCGTCGAACGCGGCCTGCGCCGCGATCTGCGACAGGGTCGGCACCGAGATCGACAGATTGCCCTGCAGGCGGTCGACCGCGCGGACGAGCTGCGGCGGCACGACCATCCAGCCGATGCGCCAGCCGGTCATGCAGAAGTACTTCGAGAACGAATTGATCACCACCGCATCGTCCGACAGCCGCAGCGCCGTCTCCGCCGGCATCGCATAGTCGAGGCCGTGATAGATCTCGTCGGAGATGAAGCGGATGCCCTCCTCGTCGGCCACGCGAATGAGATCGGCCAGCGCCTGCGGCGTCATCATCGTGCCGGTGGGGTTGGCCGGGCTCGCCACCAGCACGCCCGCGAGCGGCTTTTTGCGATGCGCCGCGCGCAGGCTCTCGCCGGTGATCGCAAAGCGCGACGCCGCGTCGGTCTCGATCAGCACCGGCTCGCAGCCGAGCGCGGTGAGAATGTGCCGGTACGGCGGATAGCCCGGATTGGCGATCGCCACCCGGTCGCCCGCCTCGAACATCGAAAGAAACGCCAGGACGAATGCCCCCGACGAGCCGGTGGTGACGATCACGCGGTCGGTTTCGACGGCATGCCCATATGCATCCGCATAGTGCCGCGCGATCCGCATCCGCAGCGATGGAATGCCGAGCGATTCGGTGTAGCCCAGCGGACCGGAACCGAGCGCCGCCCGCACCGCCTCGACCGCGGGCCCTGGCGCGCCGGCCGCAGGCTGCCCCACCTCCATGTGGATGACGCGGCCGCCGGCCGCTTCGATGCGGGCCGCAGCCGCCATCACGTCCATCACCATGAAGGCCGGAACATCGCTCCGGGCCGACGGCATGAGCAGGCGCCGCGCCGAATCGAGCATCATCGCCGGCGCTCCACCGCCGTTCGACGGCGCGTTAACGCTTTGCCCCCATGCCGCCGCATTCGGCCGGTCCCTACGCGCGATCGCCGGGCAACCAGACGTGATCGGTTGCGCGTTGACCCTGCCGGGGGGCGCCTCTAGTTTGGCTGAACATTTGGGCTCGCGATCCGTAACAAATATGAGCGTTGGCGGAAGACCTATCAGGGTGCGGCGGCGGACGCCAGCAACCCGCGTGATGGCGTTGCTGACCGCCTTGGCGGTCGCAGCGGTGCCGCTTGCCGCGCCGCTGCCTGTGCAGGCGCAGAGCGTGCCGCGCGGCATTCCGATCATTCGCGACGCCGAGATCGAGCAGCTGATGCGGGACTACACCCAGCCGATCCTCAAGGTCGCTGGTCTTGCGCAGCAGAACATCCAGGTCACGCTGATCAACGACCGCACGTTCAACGCCTTCGTCATGGACGGCCGCCGCATTTTCGTGAACGCCGGCGCGCTGATGCAGTCGAATTCGCCGAACGAGATCATCGGCGTGCTGGCGCATGAAACCGGCCACATCGCCGGCGGGCATCTGTCGAAGCTCCGCCAGCAGCTCGCGGTGGCGCAGACGCAATCAATCATCGCGCTGCTGCTCGGCGTCGGCGCGATGGTCGCCGCCGGTTCAAATTCCGGCAATTCGGCCGCCGCAATCATGGGGCCGCAGGAAATGATTCGCCGCTCGCTCCTCTCCTACCAGCGCCAGCAGGAGGAATCCGCCGACCGCGCCGGCGTCAAGTTCCTGGCCGCCACCGGCCAGTCGGCCAAGGGCATGTCCGACACCTTCAAGCGCATGTCGGACGAGATCCTGTTCGCCGCGCGCAACGCCGATCCCTACATGCAGTCGCATCCGATGCCGGCCGAGCGCGTGCGCGCACTCGAGGAATTGGCCCGCACCAGCCCGCACTGGGACAAGAAGGATTCGCCGGAGTGGCAGCTGCGCCACGACCTGATGCGCGCCAAGCTTTACGGCTTCATGGACCGCGGCGACGCGGTGATGCGCCGCTATCCGATCAACGACCAGAGCCTGCCGGCCAAATATGCCCGCGCCATCGCGACCTATCGCCATGCCGATCTTCGCGCCGCCGTCGCCCAGATCGATGCGCTGATCGCGGCGCAGCCGAACAACCCGTATTTCCACGAGCTGAAGGGCCAGGCGCTGCTCGAGGGCGGCAAGCCCGCCGAGGCGATTGCGCCGCTGCACCGCGCGATCGGGCTTGCACCGCAGCCGGCGCTGATCCAGGTGCTGCTGGCCCAGGCGCTGAACGCGCAGAACAATCCGAAGTCCGCCGAGGAAGCGGTGAACCTGCTCCGCACCGCGCTCGCCCGCGAGCCGGAATCGGCCGACGGCTACGCCCAGCTGGCGATGGCCTACGGCCGCAAGGGCGATCTTGCCCAGGCGGATCTCGCCTCCGCGACGGCCGCGATGATGCGCGGCGACGGCGCGACCGCGCGGCAGCTCGCCGCGCGCGCCAAGACCCGTTTCCCGATCGGCTCACCCGGATGGGTGAAGGCCGACGACATCGTAAGCACCGCAAGGCCGCCCGCATCAGCTGGCGGACGACGCTGACCCGGAAAGGATCATTCGCATGGCTATCGCTTTACGCCGCGCCTTCAGTCTTCTGGCCGCCGCCGCCCTGTCTCTGTCGCTCGGCGTGCTGCCAAGCCAGGCACAGGCGCAGAGCTTCTCGGGCGCGCAGAAGAGCGAGATCGAGAAGATCATCCGCGACTATCTGGTCAGCCATCCCGAGGTGCTGCAGGAGGCGATTGCCGCGCTGGAAAAGAAGCAGGCCGCCGAAGAGGCCCAGAAGCACCAGGCCGCGGTCAAGGACAACGCCGAGCTGATCTTCAACTCGCCGCGCCAGGTGACCGTCGGCAATCCGCAGGGCGACGTCACCTTCGTCGAGTTCTTCGATTACAACTGCGGCTACTGCAAGCGCGCGATGGCCGACATGATGGACCTGATGAAGCACGATCCCAAGCTCAAGGTCGTGCTCAAGGAGTTCCCGGTGCTCGGCCCCGCGTCGGTCGAGGCCGCGCGCGTCGCGGTCGCGGTCCGCATGCAGGACAAGACCGGCAAGAAGTATCTCGAGTTCCATCAGAAGCTGCTTTCCGGCCGCGGTCAGGTCGACAAGGCGCGCGCGATCGCGGCCGCCAGGGAAGTGGGCCTCGACGCCGCGCGGATCGAGCGCGACCTCAACAGCGACGAGGTCCGGCTCACCCTCGAGGAGAGCCTGAAGCTTGCCGAGAAGCTCGGGCTCAACGGCACGCCGAGCTACGTGATCGGCCCGCACGTCGTGGTCGGCGCGGTCGGCCTCGAGCAGTTGAAGGAAAAGGTCAATTCCGCGCGCTGCGGCAAGGCGACCTGCTGATCTGCCGAAAATCTGAAAGCGCGCGTCCGGTTGCAAAACCGGCGCGCGCTTTTGCTTTACAGGCCCTGCCCGTTCGGTGACCATGCCACGACGGCGTCGCCCGCATCTTGGGCATGCGCGAGAGCGGCGCCGCGAAAGGATGGTCCATGCGTCTTGTCACCGCTGCGATGGCCGCTGCATTGCTGTGCGCGGCAGCCTTGTTCGCCTCCCCTGCTTCCGCGCAATCCGCCTCGCCGCAGGCTTGGCCGCAACGGCCGGTGAAGTTCATCCTGCCGCTCGGCCCGGGCTCCGGCGCCGACATCGGCGCGCGGCTCATTGCCGAAAAGCTCACCGCGAAATGGGGCCAGCCGGTCGTGGTCGAGAACCGCCCCGGCGGCGACGGCTTCGTCGCCATCAACGCGTTCACCACCGCCCGCGACGATCATGTCCTCCTGTTCGGCCCGGCCTCGTCGTTCACCGCGCATCCGTTCCTGCACGACAAGCTGCCTTACGATCCGCGCGACCTCGCGCCGGTGGCCCGCGTCAGCGCGACGCTGATCGCGCTCAGCGTGCCGCCCTCGCTCGACGTCAAGTCGCTCGGCGATCTGGTGGCGATGGCGAAGGCGCAGCCCGGCAAGCTCAACTGGGCGACCATCACCGGCGCGACCGATCTGGTGCTCGCCGGGTTCCTCAAGGCGCAGAACCTCGACTTGGCGAAGATCCCCTATCGCGATCCGGTGCAGGCGCTCAACGACGTGGCCGAAGGCCGCCTGCACCTCTACTGGGCGGCGCTCGCCATCGTGCGGGCGCAGATGCAGGCCGGCCGCGTCAAGGTGATCGCGATCACCGCGAGCGAGCCGTCCAAGGTCGTGCCGAACATCCCGACGGTGACGCAGGCGGGCTTCCCCGGGCTGACCTTCGATGGCCTGGTCGGCTTCTACGGGACGCGCGACATGCCGGCCGAGCTGCGCGAGAAGATCGCAGCCGACGTCAAGGACGCCCTCGCCGACACCGCGATCGTCAGCCGGCTGCAGGCGACCGGCCAGGAGGTGGTCCCGGGCTCGGCCGCCGAATTCTCGGCCGCGATCGAACGGCAGCGCGCGGGCGTCGCCGACATCGCCAGGCTGCTCGGCATCAAGGCGGCCACGCAATAGGCCGGCAACGCCAAGCCCGACGTTTTCCCGGCCGCGCCGCCGAGTGGCGCAAAGCGGCACGAGGGCCCCGGCGCGGCCACTTTAAGGTGCTCGCGCTGGCCGCTCGCCCATAGCGCGTCGAAGACGCGCGTAAACGCACTGGTGGGCTCGCCAGCGCGAGCCGCGCCGCCGAGTGGAGCAAAGCGACATGAGGGGCCGGCGCGGCCACTGCTAAAGTGCCCGCCGGCGCGAGGCGGGCTTCCCCTTTCGAATGGGGCTGCCTATAAAGCACCAAAGCACCGGCGCTACGGCAGTTTCGCTTGCGCCTTCAAGGACCTGAACCGGGCGCCCTGCATGGCGAAAAGCGCTGGCAAGACCATCTACGTGCTCAACGGCCCGAACCTCAACCTGCTCGGCACGCGCGAGCCGGAAATCTACGGCCGCTCGACCCTGAAGGACGTCGAGAGACTCTGCGCCAAGGCCGCCGCGGCGCACGGGCTTACGATCGACTTCCGCCAGTCGAACCACGAGGGCCTGATCGTCGACTGGATCCAGGAGGCCGGCGCCGGCAAGGCCTTCGGCGTCGTGCTCAACCCGGGCGGGCTCACCCACACCTCGGTGCCGGTGCACGATGCGATCAAGGGCATCAAGGTGCCGGTGATCGAGACCCACATCAGCAACATTCACGCGCGCGAGCCCTGGCGCAACCATTCCTACGTCTCGTTCGCCGCCAAGGCCGTGATCTGCGGCTTCGGCATTCAGGGATATGCGCTGGCCATCGACGGCCTCGCCGCAATGTCGGGCAAGGGCCGGCGTTGAGCGCACCAGCGCCCATCAATTCGTGAGAGTGACAGAATGGCTGACGACAAGCCCGCGATCGACAAGGAGCTCATTCGCGAGCTCGCGCAGCTTCTCGACGAAACCAAGTTGACTGAAATCGAGATCGAACGCGACGGACTGCGGGTGCGCGTCGGGCGTGGCGCCACGGCCGTGGCGGCCGCGGTGCCGGCCGCGGTCGCGGCCGTTCCGGTCATCGCCGCGGCCCCCGCCGATCCGGCGAAGCACCCCGGCGCGGTCACCTCGCCGATGGTCGGCACCGCCTATATGGGGCCTGCGCCCGGCGCCAAGCCCTTCGTCGACATCGGCAGCAAGGTCCTCGCCGGCGAGACGCTGCTGATCGTCGAAGCGATGAAGACCATGAACCAGATCCCCGCGCCCCGCGCCGGCACCGTCACCAAAATCCTGATCGAGGACGGCCAGCCGGTCGAGTTCGGCGAACCGCTGATGATCATCGAGTAAGCCGGGAACAACCCGAGCGATGTTCGACAAAATCCTCATCGCCAATCGCGGCGAAATCGCGCTCCGGGTGCTTCGCGCCTGCCAGGAGCTCGGCATACCGACGGTCGCCGTGCACTCCACCGCCGACGCCGATGCGATGCATGTGCGGCTCGCCGACGAGAGCGTCTGCATCGGCCCGCCGCCGGCAAGAGACAGCTATCTCAACATCCCGGCGCTGCTCGCCGCCTGCGAGATCACCGGCGCCGACGCCGTGCATCCGGGCTATGGCTTTCTCTCGGAGAACGCGCGCTTTGCCGAAATCCTCGCTGAGCACTCGATCCATTTCATCGGCCCCAAGGCCGAGCACATCCGGCAGATGGGCGACAAGATCGAGGCCAAGCGCACCGCCAAGGCGCTCGGCATCCCCTGCGTGCCCGGCTCCGACGGCGGCATCTCCTCCGACGCCGAAGCGCTCGGCGTTGCCCGCGCCATCGGCTTTCCGGTGCTGGTGAAGGCCGCGGCCGGCGGCGGCGGCCGCGGCATGAAGGTCGCCCATCACGAGGACGAGCTGGCCGTCGCGCTCGCCACCGCCCGCTCCGAGGCCAAGGCGGCGTTCGGCGACGACGCGGTCTATCTCGAAAAATACCTGCAGCGCCCGCGCCACATCGAGATCCAGGTGCTGGGCGACGGCCGCGGCGGCGCCATCCATCTCGGCGAGCGCGACTGCTCGCTGCAGCGGCGGCACCAGAAGGTGTTCGAGGAAAGCCCCTCGCCCGCGCTCAACGTCGAGGCGCGCAACAAGATCGGCGAGATCGTCGCCAAGGCGATGCGCGAGCTGAAATATGTCGGCGTCGGCACCATTGAGTTCCTGTTCGAGGACGGCGAGTTCTACTTCATCGAGATGAACACACGGATTCAGGTCGAGCATCCGGTGACCGAGATGATCACCGGCATCGACCTGGTGCTGGAGCAGATCCGCGTCGCCTCGGGCGGCGAGCTGCCGCTCACCCAGAAGGACGTCGAATTCCGCGGCCATGCCATCGAATGCCGCGTCAACGCCGAAAATCCCGCGACGTTCCTGCCCTCGCCCGGAAAGATCACCTCGTATCACCCGCCGGGCGGCCTCGGCGTTCGCGTCGATTCCGCGGTGTACCAGGGCTACACCATCCCGCCGTTCTACGACTCGATGGTCGGCAAGCTGATCGTGCACGGCAAGACCCGCACCGAATGCCTGATGCGGCTCAAGCGCGCGCTCGACGAGTTCGTGGTCGACGGCATCGACACGACCTTGCCGCTGTTCCGCAAGCTCGTTCGCACGCAGGACATCATCGACGGCAACTATCACATCCACTGGCTCGAACGGTTCCTCGCCGAAGGCGGCATGGAGCCGTAGCGCGTTGCTTCGTCCGCGCAGGAGCCGTGCGAACGGTTCCCTTGTCAAAGGCCCGGTGATCTGGATCACTGCGTCGGCATGGGCCTGTCCTGTTTCATCCATCTCCACGGCAACACGGCGGAGGCAACCAGCCTTGGTGCCGCCGCCGAGCGCGAGCTGCAGCAACTCAAGCGCAAACTCGGCCCATCGATGGCAGTGCTGCTGCACACCCCGCTCGCCGTCGCCGGGGCGGACCCGTTGCCGGTCGCGCAGGACGCGCGCCTGATGCTCTGCCAGCTCTATTGTCCTGACGACGGCGCGCTGACGTCCGCGAGCGAAACCATCGCGGCCGCCTTTTCCGGGCTTGCATCGGCCAAAGGCGTCCATGACGTGCACGCCCATGTGATGTCCACGGAATGGCTCCGGAGCGGCAGCCCCGAGGACGCGCGGGCGCCCGGCGAGGCGGTGTCGTTCTTCGTCCAGTACGACGGGCCGGCCGAAAACCCCGCGGCGTTCCACGCCTATTACCGCTCGCACCATGTGCCGATCGTGTTCCGGATGCCCGGCATCCGCAGCGTCACCTACTATCTGCCGACCAAAACCCCGCCGCCGCCGGTCGGCCGCGCCGTCGACCGCTTGCAGGTCGTGCAGGCGGTGTTCGATTCCGCCGACGACTTTGTGAAGATGCGCCAGTCGGCGGAGCGCAAGGAAGGCCTGCGCGACTTCGACAACTACCCGAAATTCGAAGGCCCGGTGACGCATCAGGTCATGCGTAGCCGCCGCTTCGACTGAACCGATCGGAGAGAGCGATGGTCCGGTTTGTGTTTCTGTTCGTCGTGGCGCTCTTGGCCGGACCTGCCGCCCATGCCGCCGACTATCCGGCCAAGCCGATCCGCGTCATCGTTCCTTACGCCGCGGGCAGCACCGGCGAGGCCGCGCTCCGCGTCATCGCCAACGCGGTCGAGCCCAAGCTCGGCCAGCCGATCGTGATCGAGTCGCGGCCGGGCGCGGCCGGCAATCTCGGCGCGGCGTTCGTCGCCAAGGCCGATCCCGACGGCTACACGCTCCTGCTCGGCGCCACCAACAACTTCGCCATCAACCAGTATCTTTATCCCAACATCGGCTTCGATCCGCTGACAGCGTTCGAGCCGATCGGCATCCTGGTCGACCTGCCGTTCTTCATCTATGCCAACCCGCAGCTTCCGGCGAAGACGCTCACCGAGGTCATTGCGCTCGCCAAGCAGAAGCCGGGAACGCTGAACTACGCGTCGTCGGGGATCGGCACGCCGATGCATCTCGGCGGGGTCCTGCTCGGACGCGTCGCGGGCATCGAGATGACCCACGTGCCCTACCGCAGCAGCGCCCAGTCGGTCGCGGCGCTGCTCGCCGGCGATGTGCAGTTCTACATCGGCACGGTGCCGGGCGGGCCGCAGCTCGAGCAGGACAACAAGCTGCGGATCCTGTCGAGCGCGGGTCCGCGGCGCGCGCCGACCCTGCCGCGGGTCCAATCCGCCGCCGAGGCGGGACTGCCCAATTTCGAGATCAGCAACTGGTGGGCGCTGGTGGCGCCGAAGGGCACGCCGCAGCCGGTCGTCGACGCGCTGTCGCGCGAGCTTCGCGCGGCGCTGGCCGATCAGGCGATGAAGGACCGCCTGCTGCAGATGAACATGGTCGCGATCGGCAACCGGCCGCAGGAGCTCGCCGAGCAGATGAAGCGCGAAGCCGGTATCTGGCGCGACGTCATCAAGGCAGCGAACATCACCGTCAACTGAATACCGTCAGTGCCGCGACGTCCCGATCGCGCCGAGCATCTCGCAGACCTGTTCCGGGACGTAAGGCTTGGGAATGAACGCCGCGCCGGGCACCGGCCGAAGCTCCTCGATGCGGCGCACCGAGCCGGAGACGTAGACCACCGGCAGGTCCGGCCGCAGTTCGCGGGCGAGCCTGGCGAGCCCGGATCCGTCGAGGCCGGGCCCCAGATTGAGATCCGTCAGCAGCACATCGCACGGCTCGCCGCAGGTCAGATGCGCCAGCGCGTCGCGGGCGTTCGCCGCCGTGCGAACCTCGAAGCCGCGCGCGGTGAGCGCGTCCGCCATCATCATGCAGATCAGGAACTCGTCCTCCACCAGCAGGACCCGGAGGCCGTGGCCGTCGACCTTGTCCATCGCGTTCCCCTCCTCGTGTCGTGCCCCTGAAAAACGCGGGCTGCCGAGGCAATGCGGATCGCCGGCCGTTGTTCGCAAGTTGGCTAAATTCGTCCACAACGTGGCTAACGCTTCATAAATGGTCCGATGTCGGGCTAGACTGCCCGGCAGCAACTGCCGCCCCATGTCGCCGTACAGGTAATGGCCAGCCGCGAAACCGCATTCGTCGAGATCACGCCGGAGGTGCTGCTGAAGGCCTATGCCTGCGGCATCTTTCCGATGGCGGAAAGCGCCGAGGACCCTGCGCTTTACTGGATCGAGCCCGAGAAGCGCGGCATCATTCCGCTCGATACCTTCCACGTTCCCTCGCGGCTCGCCCGCACCGTGCGCTCCGAACGCTTCAGCATCGCCGTCAACCGCGATTTCCAGGGCGTGCTCGACGGCTGCGCGGAGCCTGCGCCCGGCCGCACGCGCACCTGGATCAACGCGCGCATCCGCAACCTCTATTGCAAGCTCTATGACATCGGCCACTGTCACAGCGTCGAGGCCTACGAGAACGGCGAACTCGTCGGCGGGCTCTACGGCGTCTGTCTCGGCCGCGCCTTCTTCGGCGAGAGCATGTTCCACCGCGCCCGCGACGCCTCGAAGGTGGCGCTGGTGCATCTCGTGGCGCGGCTGAAGGCCAGCGGCTTTGCGCTGCTCGACACCCAGTTCGTGACGAGCCACCTCACGACCTTCGGCGCGATCGAGGTGCCGCAGCGCCACTACCACAAGCTGCTCGAAGCAGCCTTGGTCGGTGAAGCGGACTTTACCGGCTTCAGCCGCGGCCCGGCGCTCTCGGGCGCGCAAGCGGTCGAGCAAGCGCAACGGTAATCGTCAGCGACACGGGCGCATGTGGCGCACCACCCGAGTTGCACCACATGCGATAGCGCTACCCTCGACGGGGCGTGAGCACCACCGATCTTGCACGGGAGCGAAAGCCGGAAAAGTTACCGCGGCGGGAATCCCGGCGGCGGCGGCAGCTGCTGCGTCGAGCGGCGCTGCTGCGGCTGGCCCGCCTGCCCCGGCTGCTGGGCGCGCTGCGGCCGCTGCTGTT
>JAIESI010000087.1 GCA_019746135.1 Xanthobacteraceae bacterium | reverse complement strand
GCGCGCTTCGTGACGCGGCGCGACGCGCCCATGAGCGACGTGCGGCCCGAGCGCCTCGAAGGCAAGGAGATCGCCGTCGTGGCCGGCACCGCCCACGAGGCGTTTCTCAAGAGCCTGTTCACCGAGGCCGATCTGCGCAGCTATCCGACCAGCGAGCAGGCCCGCGAGGCGCTGCGCCGCGGCGACGTCGACCTGCTGTTCGGCGACGCCATCTCGCTGGCGTTCTGGCTGAACGGCACCGACTCGCAGAACTGCTGCGTCTTCCGCGGCGGCCCGTTCGTCGAGAGCCGCTACTTCGGCGAGGGCATCGGCATCGCCGTCAAGCGCGGCAACGACACGCTGCGGCTGGCGCTGAACTGGGCGCTGTTTCGATTGTGGGAGCGGGGACGTTTCAGCGATCTCTGGTTGCGCTATTTCCCGATCAGCCCGTTTTAGCAGGCGTCAAATTCGGCTGTCATTCCGGGGCGCGCCCATCAGCGCGTTTACGCGCGTCTTCGACGCGCTATGCGCGCGAACCCGGAATCCATAACCACCGCTGCGGAGTATGGATTCCGGGCTCGCGACCTGCGGTCGCGCCCCGGAATGACGGCGGCGAGATTTTCAGAAGCCTGCTGGCTTGACGTCGGGCTTGCTTAATCGCGATCACGATGCTGTTTGATGACGCGGTTGATTCCGCGCGCTAGCATTTGCGAGTTTCCGGCTCGGATAGCGAATGACCCGCCAAGCCAATGCAATCGATTTCTGGCGCGGCTTCGCGCTGATCTCGATTTTCATCAATCACATTCCGGGCATCTACTACACGCGCTTCACCCACGCGAACTATTCGCTGTCGGATTCCGCCGACCTGTTCGTGTTTCTCGCGGGCTGGGCGCTGCGCTATGTGGTCGGCACACCAGGGCGCCAGCACCCGCTGTGGTACCTCGTGCTGCGGCTCGGCGGCCGTGCGCTGACGCTCTATGCGGCGCAGATCCTGATCACCATGATCGCGATCGCGATGCTCGCCGCCACGGCGGTGCTGAGCGACAACCCGCTGCTGCTCGAATGGCACAACGCCGCCGCGGTGTTTCAGGACCCGATCCCGACCCATGTCGGGCTCGCGCTGCTCACCCATCAGCTCGGCTATTTCAACATCCTGCCGCTCTACGTGGTGCTGATGTTCATGGCGCCGCTGTTCGTGCTGATCGACCGCTACGCGCCCCATCTGGTGCTGCCGGTCTCGCTTGCGATCTATCTGGTGACGCTCGCCTTCAACATCGGGGTCCCGACCTGGCCGGTCGAGGGCGAGTGGTTCTTTAACCCGCTCGCCTGGCAGCTCATTTTCGTGCTGGGTTTCGTGCTGGCGCGCCAGGACGGCATCGGCGGTTTTGCACGGCAGCATATCGTGCCGCTCCGCATCATCGCGGTGCCGATCGTGATCTGCGGGGCCGTTGTGGCCTATAACGACTGGTGGTGGTTCGACCCGACCAAGCTGCCGAATCCCAAGCTGTTCTTCCTGATCAGCAAGCCTTTCAACAGCCCGCCCCGCGTCATTCAGTTCCTGGCGTTGATCGCTTTGTTCTCGATAACCTATCCTTATATCAAGCGGTGGGCGTCCGGATTGGTCGAGTTTCTGTCGATGCTGGGGCGCAATTCGCTTTATGTGTTCTGCGTCGGCTCGGTGCTGAGTCTGGCCGGCCAGATCGTGCGCTACCTCTACCAGGGTAATATCTACAGCGACACCGCCGTGTTAATCTTGGGTGTCGCCATCATGGCTGTTACGGCATGGCTTCCGGAACTGCGCGAAGACATCAAGGCCGGTTCGAGATCATCTGTCGCATCCTCGCCCTGAGCCTGCTCGCAGCGAGCCTGCACGGTCCGGCCTACGGCCAGGCCGCGGCGCAGCCCGTGCCGTCGCCGGTTCCCGCGCCGTTCTCGCAGGACTGCCAGATCGGCAGCACCGCCATCGTCGAGGAGTCGACGCTGCCGCATGTCGCGGCCGCGTTGCAGAGCCGCAAGCAGATCAAGATTCTCGCGATCGGCGCCTCGCCGGTGCTCAGCCGCCGCATGTATGGCAGCCATGGCGAAACCGTGAGCCGCCTGCTGAAACAGGCGATCAAAGGCCTCGACGTCGTCATGATCAACCGCGGCGTGTCCGGGGAGCTGTCGGCGCAGGCGGCCCAGCGCATCAAGAACGAGGTCGCGCTCACCGAGCCGGATCTGGTGCTGTGGCAGGTCGGCACCAACGATGCGCTGGCCTATGTCCCGCTCGAGGAGTTCGAGCAGACGGTCATGGACACGCTCACCTGGCTCAAGGAGCACAAGGTCGACGTCGTCCTGGTCGGGCTGCAATACGTCGACCGCATGAAGGTGGACGACAATTACCGCGCGGTGCGCGACGCGCTCCGCAAGATCGCGGCCAAGGAGAACGTGATGATCGTGCGCCGCTACGAGGCGCAGCAGTTCCTGGCGCGCGCCGAAAGCGGCGGCGGCGGTCTCGTTCCCGACGAGTTTCAGCGCAGCGAGGCGGGCTATGTCTGCCTGTCCCAGTACTTGGCGCGGGCCATCACGCTCGGCATATTCGGCAAAAGGCTGCCGTCGATGGGGTCGCCCGTTCCGGCGCCCCAGCCGCCGCAGCAAAACGACCCGCCGCGCAATTGACGCCATCGGAGCCGCCACTTAATGAAGTGGCCGTTCCGGAGCCCATGATGTCTGTGATTGAAACCGCCGCCTCGCTGCGTGAGTTGGCCGAGCAGTCGAACGCCTGGCCGTTCGAGGAAGCGCGCAAGATCGTCGCGCGCCTGAAAAAGCAACCCAAAGACGAAGTGATCTTCGAGACCGGCTACGGCCCCTCGGGCCTGCCGCACATCGGCACCTTCGGCGAGGTGGCGCGCACCACCATGGTGCGCCACGCCTTCCGCGTGCTGACCGACGACAAGGTCAAGACCCGGCTGATCGCCTTCTCCGACGACATGGACGGGCTGCGCAAGGTGCCCGACAACGTGCCGAACAAGGAGATGCTGGCCGAGGACCTCGGCAAGCCGTTGACCAAGGTGCGCGACCCGTTCGGCACCCACCCGTCGTTCGGCGAGCACAACAATGCGCGGCTGCGCGCCTTCCTCGACACCTTCGGCTTCGACTACGAGTTCCATTCCTCGACGCAGTGCTACAAGTCCGGCCGCTTCGACGCGACGCTGCTGAAGCTGCTCGAGAACTTCGACGCGGTGATGAACATCATGTTGCCCTCGCTCCGTGAAGAGCGGGCGCAGACCTACTCGCCGTTCCTGCCGATCGACCTGCGCACCGGCGTGGTGCTGCAGGTGCCGGTGCTGGCGCACGACGCCAAGCGCGGAACGATCACCTATGAAGAGCCGGAAACCCAGGAGCGCTTCACCGTTCCGGTCACCGGCGGCCGCTGCAAGCTGCAATGGAAGCCGGACTGGGCGATGCGTTGGGTCGCACTCGGCGTCGACTACGAGATGGCCGGCAAGGACCTGATCGATTCGGTCAAGCTGTCCGGCGAGATCTGCCGCGCGCTCGGCGGCACGCCGCCGGAAGGCTTCAACTACGAGCTCTTCCTGGACGAAAAGGGCCAGAAGATCTCCAAGTCCAAGGGCAACGGCCTCACCATCGACGAGTGGCTGCGCTACGCCAGCCCCGAGAGCCTGTCGCTGTTCATGTATCGCGAGCCCAAGGCGGCGAAGCGGCTCTACTTCGACGTCATCCCGCGCAACGTCGACGACTACCAGCAGTTCCTCGACGGCTACGACCGGCAGGACGGCAAGCAGCGGCTCGGCAATCCGGTCTGGCACATCCATTCCGGCAAGCCGCCCAAGGTCGACATGCCGATCTCGTTCTCGATGCTGCTGACGCTGGTGTCGTCGTCGAACGCCGAGAACGCCGGGACGCTGTGGGGCTTCATCGGCCGCTACCGGCCGGGCGTGACGCCGCAGACGCATCCGAAGCTCGACGCCATGGTCGGCTACGCCATCAACTACTACCGGGACTTCGTCCTGCCGGAGAAGAAGTTCCGCCAGCCGACACCCGAGGAGCGCGCCGCGCTGCTCGACCTGCGTGATGCGCTGTCCAACCTGCGCGCGGATTCGACCGCCGAGGAGGTTCAGGACGTGCTCTATGACGTCGGCCGGCGCCCGCCGTTTCTCGACGAGAAGAAGAAGGCCAAGGACGGCAAGCCCGGCGTCTCGCTCGACTGGTTCAACATGCTCTACCAGGTGCTGCTCGGCCAGGAGAAGGGCCCGCGCTTCGGCTCGTTCGTCGCGGTCTACGGCCTGAAGAACACCGTCGACATGATCGACGGCGCGCTGGCGCGGTCGGCGTAGCGATGCACCAGCGCTGAGCTGCGCTGCGGCACGCCGGGGGTACGTGAGCGCGATTCGCTGCTAAAATCGCGCTCCCCATGACTGCCGCCTCGCTCGCCATCATCGGCTCGACCATCGTCCTGTCGTCGTTCATTTCCGGCGTGTTCGGCATGGCCGGCGGCATGGTGCTGCTCGGTGTGCTGTTGATTTATTTCGACGTCGCCACCGGCATGTTGCTGTTCTCGATCATCCAGCTGGTCGCCAACGGCTGGCGCGCGCTGCACTGGCGGCACTTCGTGCTGTGGCCGATTTTCTACGGTTATGTCGGCGGCGCGCTGATCGCGTTCGCGGTGATGCGGTATCTCGCCTACGTGCCGGACAAGGCCATCGTCTACATCCTGCTCGGGCTGATGCCGTTCTCGGTGGACGTATTGCCGCAATCGATGCGGCCGAACATCGAGTGGCGCGGCATTCCGTTTTTCACCGGCATCTTCACCACGGTGCTGCAGTTCATGGCCGGTGTCGGCGGGCTGTTCCTCGATATTTTCTTCAACCGGAGCAAGCTCGACCGCAAGACCACCAACGCCACCAAGGCGATCACCCAGACCTTCAGCCATGTGCTGCGCGCCGCCTATTTCGGCTCGCTCGCCGGCATCGGCGATCTCAAGGTCGAGCACTGGGGGCCGGGCATTGTGCTCGCGCTGGTGGGCGCGGTGCTTGCGCCCTACGTGCTCGAGCGCATGACCGACCACGGCTTCCGGCAGTGGACCCGCGTGATCATCTACACGCTCGCCGTGGTCTATCTGGCGCGCGGCGGGCTGTTGCTGTGGCAAGGGGCGTGACCGGCCGCGTGGTCGAACGCGCCGCCCACGTCCGTCGCGTCAGGCCAGCGTTTCGAACCGCCCGTTGATCGCCATCAGGCCGGTTTCGACCTTCAACGCCGGCTGGCGCGCCGCCATCTGCTTGCGGAACTCGTCCAGCGCGGCGCGATGGGTTGCCGTCTCGATCTTCGGATTGGCAACCTTGTCGGCGCCGTAAGCGATCTTGGCGGCACCGCAGTCGCGGTGGTCGATCGCGATCACGCGCTTGATGTTGTGCAGCTGCACGGATGCGGCGAGGTTGTCCCAGAACGCCTTGTGCCAGTCCTTGAACGGCTCCGCCACGACGCCGATCGCCGCGCCGGCAATGACGAAGTGGCTGTACTTGCCGGTCAGCCCGCGCCGGGCGGTGTAGCGGCGGACCGGCTCCTGAAGCCGCGGGTCGATGCAGCTCAGCACCATGGCCTCGTAGTTTCCGCTGGCCGCAAGCGCCACGGATGACGACATCGCCAGCACGGCGCCCGCCGCCGCTGCGCCCTGCATGAAACCGCGGCGGCTGAACTGGCCGCGCAGCAGGTCGCTGCAGCACGGGCATGTCGCGGACGGGTCGGTCCGGAATGTCATGGTGGCCCCCATAGCCGATCAAATCGCAATGGGAACCGGATACCACCAATGCGGTGTCGCCGCTACTGGCTCGCCCAGACGACGCGCGCGATCCAGACCACGTCGGTGTTGGCGAGCGTGCGCTCGGCATGGGCCGGATTGAGCGATTTCAGCTCCACTTGCTTCGCGGTCTGGCGCTTGAGCTCCTTGACCATCACCTCGCCCTTCTTGGTCTTGACCACCACGCGGTCGCCGCGGCGCACCGGGGCCGCGGGCGATACGACGATCACGTCGCCGTCGCGATACGCCGGCAGCATCGAATCGCCGGAGATTTCCAGCGCATAGGCGTGATCGTCGGTCACCTGCGGGAAGGCGATCTCGTCCCAGCCCTTGCCGACCGGGAAGCCGCCGTCGTCGAAATAGCCGCCGGAGCCGGCCTGGGCGAGGCCGAGCAGTGGCACCGACTTGGTGGAGCCGACCGCATCCGTGATCAGGGTCACGAACGTGCCGACGCTCACGCCGGTGGCGGCCAGTGCCTTGGCAACCGATTCGGTCGAGGGCCAGCGCGCCCGCCCATCGGGGGTGATGCGCTTCGACTTGTTGAAGGTGGTCGGGTCAAGGCCGGACTTCTTGGCCAGCCCCGACGGCGACAGGTCGGCGCGGGCGGCCAGACGATCCAGGGCGGTCCAGATTTGATTGTGCGTCAGCTGGGCGGCAGGCATGGGCATCCCCAAAAGCAAGACTTCTGTCCACAAGTAGGAATTATAGCCCGAAACGCAAGGTGTCGAGTCCTTCTCCGAACGACCCTTGAACAACGCGGGACCGGCCGATAGGGTCCGCGCCACTTTCATCCCGGGGCGCTCGTGATTGGCTTGTTCGATTGGTTGGCCCGGCCATTGCTGCGGGCCTTCGATCCTGAAGACGCTCATTCGCTGGTCATCAAGGCCCTGAGGGCCATTCCGCTGCCATCGGCGCGGCCGGACGATGCACGGCTCGCGGTGCGGGCCTTCGGCCTCAATTTTCCCAACCCGGTCGGGCTCGCCCCCGGCTTCGACAAGCATGCCGAGGTGCCGGACGCCCTGCTGCGGCTCGGCTTCGGCTTTGCCGAGATCGGCACGGTGACGCCGCTGCCGCAGTCCGGCAACCCGCGGCCGCGGGTGTTCCGCCTGAACCAGGATCAGGCGGTGATCAACCGCCTTGGGTTCAACAGCGTCGGCGCCGGTATCGTGTTGCCGCGGCTCGCCGCCCGGGTCGGGCGCGGCGGCATCGTCGGTGTCAATGTCGGCGCCAACAAGGACTCGGCCGACCGCGCCGCCGACTACATCCGCATGATCGAGCAGGTCGCGCCGGTCGCAAGCTACGTCACCGTCAACATCTCCTCGCCCAACACGCCGGGCCTGCGCGAGCTGCAGCGGGCGTCGGCGCTCGACGACCTGCTCGCCCGCATCGTCGAGACCCGCGACCGCGTCGCGCGCAATGCCGGTCCGACGCCGGTGCTGCTCAAGATCGCGCCCGATCTGTCGCTGACCGATCTCGACGACATCGTCGGCGTGGCGCGGCTGCGCAAGATCGACGGCATGATCGTCGGCAACACCACCATCAGCCGGCCGCCGGGCCTGCGCGACACGGTCACCGCGCGGGAGGCGGGCGGGCTCTCCGGCAGGCCGCTCTATCCGCTGGCGACGCGGATGCTCGCGGAAACCTACGTGCGGGTCGAAGGCGCATTCCCGCTGATCGGCGTCGGCGGCATCGATTCGGGCGAGGCGGCGCTCGCCAAGATCCGCGCCGGCGCGGACCTGCTGCAGCTTTACAGTGCGCTGGTGTTCCGCGGCTTGAGCCTCGTCTCGGAGATCAAGGCCGCGCTCACCGCGGAGCTCGAGCGTGGCGGCGCGGCAAAGCTGTCCGATCTGGTCGGCATGGATGCCGCCGCGGTGACGGCGGAGAACTGGCCGGCCTGATCAGGCCTTGAAGGCCGCGCGCAGCAGCGCCGGGTATCGTGCGCCCTGCAACACGCCGCGCGCCAAGAGGAAAATCAGCAGCGCCCACCACAGCCCGGTGTTGCCGAACGGCGTCAGCGCCCACCACGCGGCGAAGTAGACCGCCAGCGCCGCGACCATCAGATTTCGCATGTCGCGCGCCCAGGTCGCGCCGATGTAGATGCCGTCATAGGCATAGGCCAGAACGCCCGCGGCCGGCGCGAGCGCGGCCAGGATCATGAACTCGCGCGCCGCGCTGCGGACCTCGGGACTCGCCGTCATCACGTCGATCAGCGCGTTGCCGGACATCAGAAACAGCAGCGTCGTCGCGACGCCGAAGCCGAAGCCCCATCCGAGGATCAGCCGCACCGATCGGTCAAAGGCCGTGCGGTCGCGCGCGCCGGTCGCCTGTCCGCAAAGCTGCTGCGCGGCGGTGGCAAAGCCGTCGAGGAAGAAGCTGCCGATCAGCGTGAAGTTGTGCAGCACGGCGTTCGCCGCGAGCAGCGTGTCGCCGGCACGTGCGCCCTGGGCGGTAAAGAACGCAAAGGCCGCGATCAGCGCAAAGGTGCGGATCATGATGTCGCGATTGATCGCGAGCATCCGCAGCAGCCTGGCCCGATCCAGCACGTCGGCCCAGCGGAAGCCGGCCCGGCCGCGCAGCAGCACGACGGCGACGGCGAGGCTTGCGGCAAAGCCTGCGACTTCCGCGATCACCGAGCCGAGCGCCGCGCCTTCGACGCCGAGACCGGCATGGAGCACCAGCCAGGCGGTCGCGGCCATGTTGACGAGGTTGACGGCGATCTGCAGGGCCAGCGCCAGGCCGGTTCGGGCCAGCCCGACCAGCCAGCCGAGCACCGCATAGCTTGCGAGCGCGAACGGCGCCGACCAGATGCGGACGAAGAAATAGGCCTTGGCCGCGTCCGTCACCGCATCGCTGCCGCCCATCAGGGCGTAGGTGACGGCAGCGAGCGGGGCTTGCACCACGATCAACGCGATGCCGATGACCGCGGCAATCAGCAGGGCCCGCGCGAGCACCGCACGCTGCTCGACCGTGTCATTGGCCCCGAGCGCCTGGGCGGTCAGCGCCACCGTGCCCATCCGCAGAAAGCCGAACACCCAGAACACGCAGTCGAACACCAGCGCCGACATGGCGACGGCGCCGAGCAGGTGCGCTTCGCCGAGCCGGCCGATCACCGCGGTGCCGACGATGCCCAAGAGCGGCGTCGTGAGGTTGGCGAGCATCGCCGGGCCCGCGATGGCGAACACCCGCGCGTGCGTGACCTGGAAAGCCGGCATGGCGGCCAAATGGCGGTCAGGGGGAGACGGTCAGCGGCCCTTCGGCGCGTTGATCAGGCGTATGATGAACCAGATCGGGATCACCAGCACGGCGCCGAGCAGGAAATACTGCCAGAGCCAGCGGATCGCATCGAAGCCCATGTCCCAGATGTTCTGGATGAACCGCCGCAGGCTCTGGAAGATGTCCCGCGGGTCGAGCCCGAGCGCCGACAGCACCACGCCGATCAGGATCGACAGCAGCACGAGCTTGACCGCCACCGCAAGCGGCGATCCGCCGAGGAAACGAGTGAGACCACCACCTTCAGCCATGCGATTCTCCAGAGCCTGCGTATCCTAGCACACGCGCGGTCATTCCGGGGCACGCGCGAAGCGCGTGAACCCGGAATCCGGAGCCACAGTGGACAATTCCGTTTTGGCTCTGGATTCCGGGTTCGCGCCCATAGCGTGTCGAAGACGCGCGTAAACGCGCTTATGGGCGCGCCCCGGAATGACCATGGAGATAGCTAGGCGTTCTTGGCCTTCTTCGCAGCTCTTGGAGGTATCGGGGCAACGCCACGCCCGCTCTCGATCTTGGACAGCATCGCCTCCAGGGTGTCGATCCGGTCCGCCTCGCGTGGCGGCTTGTCCCAGCGCAGCCGGCTGATGCGGGGAAAGCGCATGGCGACGCCGGATTTGTGCCGCGTCGAGCGCTGCAGGCCCTCGAACGCCACCTCAAACACCAGGCCTTTTTCCGGCTGGTGCGTGACCTCGCGCACCGGGCCGAAGCGCTCGATGGTGTTGTTGCGCACGAAGCGATCGATCTGCAGCAGCTCCTCGTCGGTGAAGCCGAAATAGGCCTTGCCGACGGGCACGAGCTCGTCGCCGCTCTCGCCGTTCTTCCAGACGCCGAAGGTGTAGTCGGAATAGTACGACGAACGCTTGCCGTGGCCGCGCTGCGCGTACATCAGCACCGCGTCGACGGTGAACGGGTCGCGCTTCCACTTCCACCACGGGCCTTTTGGCCGGCCCGGCACATAGGTCGAATCGCGGCGTTTGAGCATGACGCCTTCGACCGCTTCGGCATCGGCGCCCGCGCCGGCCTCCGCCGGGTTGGCGCGCGCCGCGGTCAGCGCTTCCCAGGTGTCGAAGGCGATGGCCGGCGATAGGTCGATCCGCGGATCGTTCAGCCTGGCGACGAACGCGGCGAGCCGCTCGCGCCGCTCGGCGAACGGCCGGTCGCGCAGGTCCTCCTCGCCGTCGACCAGCAGATCGTAGGCGCGCAGATGCGCCGGAAACTCCGTGAGCATCTTCGGCGTCACGGCCTTGCGGTTGAGCCGCTGCTGCAGCACGTTGAACGATTGCACCCGGCCGTCGCGCACGATCAGCAATTCGCCGTCGAGCGAGCCCGGCAGGCGCAGCGCCTCGGTGAGGTCGGGAAAGCTCTTGGAAATGTCTTCGCCGGTGCGCGAATAGAGCCGCGTCACCCGGCTGTCGCCGCTTCCCGCCGCGGCCGCCTGCACGCGGATGCCGTCCCATTTCCACTCGGCGATGAAGTCCTTGGGGTCGAGTGCCGAGAAATCGGTCTCCTCGATCGCATGCGCCAGCATCGCCGGACGGAATGGCGCGAGGTCGCCCGTCTCGGGCTTGTCGGCGCGGCCTTCGAGCCATGCGAACAGCCCGGCGTAGGGCGGTGTCAGCCCCGGCCACAAAATCTCGATCTCGTTCGGCTCCTTGCCGCCGAGCGAGGCCGCGGCGGTCTTGGCGAGCCGCGCCGAGACGCCGATCCGCAGCGCCCCGGTGACGAGCTTGAGCAGCGCCCAGCGGCCGTTCTCGTCGAGGCCGTCGAGCCAGCGCGAAAGCTGCTTCGGCAATTGCGTCTTGCCGAGCGTCGACAGCGTCTCGATGACCTCGGACAAGCTCGGCGTGGTGTTGGGCTTCTGCGCCGGGTCGGTCGGCCACATCAGCGCGACAGTTTCAGAGAGATCGCCGACATAGTCGTAGGACAGTTCGAACAGCACCGGATCGGTCCGCTCGGCGATCAGCGCGCGGATCATGCCCGGCTTGGCATGCTGGAACGACAGCGCGCCGGTCAGCGCCGCCAGTGCATAGCCGCGCTCCGGATCGGGCGTGGTGCGCAGATAGTCCGCGATCAGCCGCAGCTTGTTGTTGCGGGACGGCTCATAGGCGAGGCGGTCGAGAAGCTCGGCGAATTTGTTCATGCAGGGCCGCTTGGCGTCTCGCCGGTCACGCCATCGGTGGTGCCGTCGGTTTCGTCCTCGTCGCCGTAGCCGACGATGGCGAGCGGCCGCGCCTTGAGCCCACGCGACCGGCTCCAATGCACCAGCGCGTCCTCCTGGCCGTGCGTCACCCAGATCTCGGAGGCGCCGGTCGCGGCGATGGTCCTGGTCAGCCCGTCCCAGTCGGCGTGGTCGGAGATCACCAGCGGCAATTCCACGCCGCGCTGCCTGGCGCGCGCCCGCACCCGCATCCAGCCGGAAGCGAAGCACGGCACCGGGTCGGGAAAGCGCCGCGTCCAGATGTCCTGGAGCGAGGAGGGCGGGCAAAGCGCGATCGCGCCGGCCAGCTCCGTCTTGTCGGCGTTGCGCACGGCGCGAAGCTCGCCCAGGTGGACGCCGCGGCTGACATAGTAGTGCGTGACCTTCTCCAGCGCCCCGTGCAGATAGATCGGCTTGTCGCAGCCCGCCTTCCGAACCAGCGCGATCACCCGCTGCGCCTTGCCGAGCGAATAGGCGCCGACCAGATGCGCGCGCTCGGGAAACACCGACACCGAATGCAGCAGCCGCGCGATCTCGACTTGCGGATCGCCGTGACGAAACACGGGAAGCCCGAACGTCGCCTCGGAGATGAACACGTCGCAGGGCACGAGCTCGAACGGCGCACAGGTGGGATCGGCCACGTCCTTGTAGTCGCCCGACGCGACGATCCGGCAGCCTTTGCTCTCCACCGCCACCTGCGCCGAGCCCAGCACGTGCCCGGCCGGATGGAACGTCACCTCTGCACCGCCGAGCCTCAGCGTCTCGCCGGGCTTGGCCACCTGCGTGGTGCCCGCGAAATTGTCGCCATAGCGCAGCCGCATCAGGTCGAGCGTCTCCTGCGTCGCCAGCACCGCGCCGTGGCCGGGCCGCGCATGGTCGGAATGGCCGTGGGTGATCACGGCCTTGTCCACCGGCCGCGTCGGGTCGATATGGAAGCCGCCGGCCGGGCAGCAGACGCCCGACGGCGTCGGCGTCAGCAGTTCTTCGGGACGCATCGCCCTGAGATATGCCATATCGGCGCAAAGAACAGACCGGCGACCCGATCCCACATGCCCTCGCAGCCGCTTTTCGTGTCATCCGGCGATCTGGTCGCCGATCGCCGCTACCAGTGGGCGCTGGATTACCTCAAGCGCGGCGACGCGGAGGTGGCGGCCGACATCCTCGCCCAGGTGGTCGGGACCGCGCCGAAGTTCGCCACCGCCTGGTTTGCGCTCGCCTCGATCCGCGAGCGGCTCGGCGACCGCGACGGCGCCATCGCCGCGTTTGCGGCCGCGCGCGACGCCGACCGGGAGGACTATCACGGCGCGCGGCTGCATCTCGCGCGGCTCGGCGTCGGCGAGGCGACGCCGGCGATGACCGGCGTCTATGTGCGCCGCCTGTTCGACCAGCACGCCCCGGAGTTCGACGTGGCGCTGGTCGAGCGGCTCGATTACGCCGGTCCGGCGCTTCTGCTCGAGGCGGTGCGGGCGCATGCGACGGCGCCGTTGCGGCTCGGCTCGGTGCTCGATCTCGGTTGCGGCACCGGCTTGGGCGGCGCGGCGTTCCGGCCGTTCTGCGATCGGCTGATCGGCGTCGACATCTCGCCCGGCATGGTCGAGCAGGCGCGCGCCAAGGGTCTCTATGACCGGCTTGCGGTCGCCGATCTGCTGGAATTTCTCGCAGGCGAAGCCGGCGCGCAGAACGATCTGGTGCTTGCCGCCGATGTGTTCGTCTATTGCAGCGATCTTGCGCCGATCGTCGCGGGCGTCGCCAAAGTGCTCGCGCCAGGCGGGCTGTTTGCGTTCTCGGTCGAGACGCACGATCAGGCGGATGTGCTCTTGCAGGAAACCTTGCGTTACGCCCACGGCGCCCAGCACGTGCGCGATGCGGTTGCTTCGGCCGGCTTGCGGCTGCTTGAACTCTCGGGCGCTTCAACCCGCTCGGAAAAGGGTGAACCGGTGCGGGGACTGATTGCCGTGGCGCAGCTCTAGGAAGTGTACTCATGAAGCGGGAGCTATTGGCCGAATGTCCGCTCCTGGAGCGAAGCGGACATGCGGGAACCGCGAGAATGACGCGAATGACCCAATGCGAACATGTCGGCTTCTGGCACTAAACGGAAATGAGCTACGTCGCCTTGTGGATGTGGATGCCGCGATGAATCCTGCGCTTCGTGTGTTACAAGAGGGCAATTCTCGCCGACCTGAGCGGTGCAAGTGATCCGCCTGACCGAAATCAAGCTGCCGCTCGATCATCCGGCTGAAGCGATCAAGAAAGCCGCGGCGGCCCGGTTGCGCGTTCCCGCGGAGCATCTGCTCTCCTGCGCGGTATTCCGACGCGCCCATGACGCACGCAAAAAGTCCGCCATCACGCTGGTCTATTCGCTCGATGTGGAGGTGAAGGACGAGGCGGCTGTGCTCAAGCGCTTCAGGAACGATAGGGATGTCGGCCCCGCGCCGGACATGACGTACCGCTTGGTCGCTCGCGCACCCGACAGCCTGCCCCTGCGGCCGCTTGTGATCGGCGCCGGGCCCTGCGGACTGTTCGCGGCGCTCGTGCTTGCTCAGATGGGCTTCCGGCCGCTCATTCTGGAGCGCGGCAAGGTGGTGCGCGAGCGCACCAAGGACACTTGGGGGCTATGGCGCCGCTCTGTGCTCGATCCGGAATCCAACGTGCAGTACGGCGAGGGCGGCGCGGGAACGTTTTCCGACGGCAAGCTCTACAGCCAGGTTAAGGATCCCCGGCATCTCGGCCGCAAGGTGCTGACCGAGTTCGTCAAGGCAGACGCGCCGCCTGAAATCCTCACCGAAGCTCACCCGCATATCGGGACGTTCCGCCTCGTGAAGATGGTGGAGAGCATGCGGGCCACGATCGCAGGGCTCGGCGGGGAATACCGTTTCAAGAGCCGTGTGGCGGATTTCGACATCGAAACAACCGGCGATGGGGTGCGGCACATCCGTGGCGTGGTGCTGGCCGATGGTGAACGCATCGCAGCCAGCCATGTGGTGCTCGCGATCGGCCACTCGTCGCGCGATACGTTCCAGGTGCTGGCGGATCGTGGCATCCACGTCGAAGCAAAGCCGTTCTCGATCGGCTTCCGTATCGAGCATCCGCAATCTGTGATCGATGCCGCGCGGTTCGGCGCTCACGCGGGTCATCCTGTATTGGGCGCCGCGGACTACAAGCTTGTCCACCACGCCTCCAATGCGCGCGACGTTTACAGCTTCTGCATGTGCCCGGGCGGCACGGTGGTCGCCGCCACGTCCGAGCCGGGCCGCGTGGTCACCAACGGCATGAGCCAGTATTCACGCGCCGAGCGCAACGCCAACGCGGGTATCGTGGTCGGCATCACGCCACGCGACTATTCGGGCGGGCCGCTGGCGGGGGTCGATTTTCAGCGGCGCTGGGAGTCCGCGGCGTTTGTCGCGGGCGGCTGCACCTACGCGGCGCCAGGGCAGCGCGTCGGCGATTTTCTCGCCGGCGTACCTTCAACGTCGTTCGGCAGCGTCATCCCGTCCTACAGGCCGGGCGTCACGCCGGCCGACCTTTCTTCGTGCCTGCCCGACTACGCGATCGCTGCGATCCGCGAGGCGCTTGTTGTGTTCGGCCGCAGGATCCGCGGTTTCGACATGACGGATGCGGTGCTTACAGGCGTGGAGACACGCACGTCTTCACCTATTCGCATCGCGCGCGACGACACGTTCCAAAGCCTCAACACCCGAGGGCTGTTTCCCGCCGGCGAGGGCGCTGGTTACGCCGGCGGAATTCTCTCCGCCGGCATCGACGGCATCAAAGTCGCGGAGGCGGTGGCAAAAAGCATGGCCACCAATTGACGTCCAGGAGACCCGGTCCGACGACCGGATTCCGATGTCCGCTGTGGTTCATCAGGGTACATGGGGCTGACAGCACGAATTGTCTGCTTACCCAAGGCTGACATTGAGGTCGCATATGGGTGCATCATCAACGCAATGCCCTATTGGCACATCGCGTTATTTTGCGACGACGCAGCATTCGGTCGCTTTCGGAGCAGACATTCAGCACAACGAATTTATGAGTGCGCGTCCTAGCGCACGTCGACGCCGACGGCTTCGCCGGCCGACTTGAACCCATCGCGCTCCAGCAACTGCGAGAGGCCGCGCACGATCCGTCTTGCGAGCAGCGGTCCTTCGTAGACCATCGCAGTGAAAAGCTGCACCAGCGAGGCCCCGTTCCTGATCTTGGCGTAGGCGTCTTCGGCGGTCGTTACCGCGCCTGCCGAGATCAATGCATAGCGTTTTCGATCCATGCGCCGGTAGCATTCGGCCGTGGCGGCCATCGGCGCCCGATAAACGATCGGCGGTCCCGCCACAGCTCCCGGCAGCGATCGCCACTGCGCTTCGGGCGTGTTCAGCTTTTCCGGCTTGCCCGGAATCTGGTTGAACATGAAGCCCGCGATAAAGTCATGCCCGTCGGCCGCCGCGAGCACGCGCTCGACCGCTTCGACTCCGCCCGCGGATGATGTCTTCATAAACACCGGCAGCTTCAGTCCAAGCGTGGACAGCCCGGCGATGCAATTTCTCATGTTGGCGCCACCGAGGAAGAAGTCGCGGCCATCGGCGGTGTTCGGACAGCTCAGGTTGAGCATCAGGTAGTCGGCATGCGGCGCCAGCACGCGCGCCGCCTCGACATACTCGGCGATGATATCGTCCGCATCGAGCGGCGGCGCGCCCATGCCGCGATTGGTCACCGCGATGTTGATGCCGAGCGGCACCGGCAGTTGCAGGTGCCTGACGCGCGCCGCGACTGCATGGGCGCCGTCGTTCTGCATGCCGTAGTGCACCAGCAGCGCGCGGTCCTGCGGCAGCCGCCAGAGCCGCGGCTTGGGATTGCCGTCCGACGGATCGATCGACACCGAGCCGACTTCGACGCTGCCGAAGCCGAGCGCCGCCAGCGTTGCGGCCGACTGCGCGCTTTTGTCATAGCCGGCCGCAAGCCCGAGCGGATTCGGGAACCGCAAGCCGGCGACGCGGGTCTCGAGGCGCTGATCGGATGCGTCGAGCAGCGGGTGCAACGCCTTCGCCGCCCATGCCACGCTGCCGCCCAGCTTGATCGCGAGATGGTGGGCGCGCTCCGCCTCGAGGCGAAACGCCAGCGGCCGGACGATGCTCGTATAAAGGCCCATGCTGCGAGACCGTGCGGCGACTTCGAAAGCCCGATGGTGCAAAATAGGGCATGATCCCGAAAAGTGTGAAGCGGTTTTCGGAAAAGATCATGCCCAAATAGAAGAAGGCGCGACGGGAGAAATCAATGAAAAGACTGATCGGGATGGTGCTGGCGCTGGCGTGCTCGTTCGCGGCGCCCGGGCTTGCGCAGGAGAAGGTGCGGTTTGCGGTCGGCGGCAAGTCGGCGGTGTTCTACCTGCCGCTGTCGGTGACCGAGCGGCTCGGCTACTTCAAGGATGCCGGCCTCGACGTCGAGATCGCCGATGTGGCGAGCGGCGGCCGCACCCTGCAGTCGATCATCGGCGGCAGCGCCGAGATCGGCATCGGCACCTTCGACCACACCATCCAGATGCAGGCCAAAAACCAGCCGGTGGTTGCCCTGGTTCAATACGGCCGCTATCCGGGCTTCGTGCTGGCGATGATGGCGGGCAAGGCCGACCGTTATAAATCGCCGGCTGACCTCAAGGGCCTGAAGATCGGCGTGACCTCGCCCGGCTCCAGCACGCATTTCATGGCGGCCTACATGATGGTGCGCAACGGGCTCAAGGCCGACGACGCCTCGTTCATCGGCACCGGCACCACCTCGACCGCGGTCGCCGCCGCCCGCCGCGCCGAGATCGACGCCATCGTCAGCTCCGATCCGATGATGACGCTGATGGAAACTGACAAGCTGGTGAAGGTCGTCGCCGACACCCGCACCGCCGAAGGCACGCGCGCGGTCTATGGCGGCCCTTATCCGGGCGGTGTGATCTACGCGACGCCCGCCTATATCGAGAAGAATCCGCAGGCCGTGCAGAAGGTGGTCGAGGCCTTCGTGCGGGGGTTGCGTTGGCTTGCGAGCCACTCGGCCGAGGGCATTGCCAGGCTCATGCCGGAGGAATATGCGCTGGGCAATCTGCCGATCTATATCAGGGCCCTGTCGGTGTCGAAGCCGATGTATTCGCCGGACGGGCACTTCGAGCCGGGCGCGGTCGAGACCGCACACGCCGTGCTCAAGGTGTTCGACCCGGCGGTGGCCGGCGCGACCATCGATCTTGGCAAGACCTACAACGACAGCTTCGTGAAGAAGGCGCTCGCCGGGAAATAGCATCGGACCGAAATGAACGTCGCGACCAAGCCCGAGCCCGCCACGCTCCTCCCGGAGGTTTTTTCCCGGTGGTTTGCGTCGCGGGGCTGGGCGCCGCGCGCGCACCAGCTCGAACTGCTGGCGCGCGCCCGCGACGGCAAGTCCGTGCTGCTGATTGCGCCCACCGGCGGCGGCAAGACGCTGGCGGGATTTCTGCCGACCTTGGTGGAGCTGAACGAACGTGCAGCCAGGCCGCAGCGGCTCACGTCGACCGGCAAGGACGTCCGCCGCTCCGGCGGCCTGCACACGCTCTACATCTCGCCGCTGAAGGCGCTCGCCGTCGACATCGCCCGCAACCTCGAAACACCGGTGCGCGAGATGGGCCTGCCGGTCCGGATCGAGACCCGCACCGGCGACACGCCCGCCTCGAAACGCCAGCGTCAGCGCCGCGACCCGCCCGATATCCTGCTCACCACGCCGGAGCAGCTCGCGCTGCTGCTCGCCAGCGCCGACGCGCCCTATCTGTTCGGCGGCCTCAAGCGCGTCGTGCTCGACGAATTGCATGCGCTCGTCACCTCCAAGCGCGGTGACCTCCTCTCGCTCGGCCTCGCCCGGCTCTGGAAGCTCGCGCCCGACCTCGCCATGACCGGGCTGTCGGCGACGGTCGCCGAGCCCGACGATCTCTGCCGTTTTCTGATGCCGCAGCCGCAGCACGGCACGCACCTCGCCGATCTCGTGATCGCCTCGGGCGGCGCGGAGCCGAACGTCACCATGCTCGCGCCCGGCGAACAGCTCCCCTGGGCCGGACATTCGGCGCGGCACGCGTTCCCGCAGATCTATGAGCTGATCAAGCAGCACAAGATGACGCTGGTGTTCGTCAACACCCGCAGCCAGGCCGAGATGATCTTCAACGCGCTGTGGCAGATCAACGACGATTCGCTTCCGATTGCCCTCCACCACGGCTCGCTCGACGTGGCGCAGCGCCGCAAGGTCGAGGAGGCGATGACGGCGAGCCGGCTCCGCGCCGTGGTCTGCACCTCCTCGCTCGACCTCGGCATCGACTGGGGCGACATCGATCTCGTCATCAACGTCGGCGCACCCAAGGGCTCGTCGCGGCTGCTGCAGCGCATCGGCCGCGCCAACCACCGGCTCGACGAGCCCTCGCGCGGCATTCTGGTGCCGGCCAACCGCTTCGAGGTGCTGGAATGCGAGGCGGCGATCGGCGCAGTCGCCGAGCATGCCCAGGACACGCCGCCGCTCCGCACCGGGGCGCTCGACGTGCTGGCGCAGCACGTGCTCGGCTGTGCCTGCGGCGAGCCGTTCGTCGCCGACGAGCTGTTCGCAGAGGTGAAGGCCGCGGCGCCCTATAGCGGGCTCAGCCGCGCCGATTTCGACGCCGTGCTCGATTTCGTCGCGACCGGCGGCTACGCGCTCAAGGCTTACGAGCGTTTCGCCAAGATCCGGCAGACCAAGGACGGTCGCTGGCGCGTCGCCAATCCGATGGTGGCGCAGCGCTACCGCATGAATATCGGCACCATCGTCGAGGCCGACATGCTGAAGGTGCGGCTGGTCCGCTCGCGCGCGGGCGGGGCGGGCCACACCGGGCCGATCACCCGCGGCGGGAGGCTGCTCGGCGAGGTCGAGGAGTATTTCGTCGAGATGATGGTGCCGGGCGACACCTTCGTCTTTGCCGGCGAGATCCTGAAATACGAGGCCCTGGTCGAGGACGAGGTCTATGTCTCGCGCAGCAACGCGAAAGACCCCAAGGTGCCGTCCTACGAAGGCGGCAAATTTCCGCTCTCGACGTATCTCGCCGAACGTGTCCGGCGCATGCTGGCCGAGCCGGCGCAATGGCCGCAACTGCCCGAACCGGTGCGCGAATGGCTGCGCATCCAGCAATGGCGCTCGCTGGTGCCGCGGCAGAACGACCTGCTGGTCGAGACCTTCCCGCGCGCCGATAAATTTTATCTCGTTTGTTATCCGTTCGAAGGACGCCTCGCGCACCAGACGCTGGGTATGCTGCTGACGCGAAGGCTGGAACGCGCCCGGCTGAAGCCTCTGGGGTTCGTCGCCAATGAATATGCGCTGGCGGTCTGGGGGCTCGGCGACGTGGCGTTGCGGATCTCGCGCGGCGAACTGTCGCTGCCGGCGCTGTTCGACGAGGACATGCTGGGCGACGACCTCGACGCCTGGCTCGCGGAATCGTTGCTTATGAAACGAACATTCCGCAATTGTGCCATTATCGCCGGCCTCATCGAGCGCCGCTTTCCGGGCGAGGAGAAATCGCGGCGGCAGGTCACGATCTCGACCGATCTGGTGTACGACGTGCTGCGCAAGCACCAGGCCGACCACGTCTTGCTGCGCGCGGCGCGGGCCGATGCCGCCACCGGCCTCCTCGACATCAAGCGGCTCGGCGAAATGCTCTCGCGCAGCCGGGGGCGAATCATCCATAAACCACTCGATCGGGTTTCGCCGCTGGCGGTGCCGGTTATGCTGGAGATCGGCCGCGAGCCGGTTTATGGCGAGGCGTCGGAGGCTATTCTGGCCGAGGCCGCTGGCGATTTGATCAAGGAGGCCATGTCTTGAAGGGCCATGTCTTGAAGGGCTGTGTCTTGAAGGGCTGTGTCTTGAAGGGGTGTGTCATGACGAAGGTGGTCATGAAATTTTTCGGTCTCCTGTTTCCATTTCTGCTGCTGCCGTTTTTCGCCGGCGCTCAGCCGCGCGAATTTCCGATGAACGCAACCTACAAGGCGATCTCGATCTCCGGTTTCGATGTGCAGAGGATGGATCTGACGCTGACGGTGACCAAAAGCGGCGACGGCTTTCGCGGCTCCGGCAGCGCCGGCTGCAACAACTGGACCGCGCGTGTCATGCTGCGCGAGGACCAGATCGACTTCACCGCCATCGCGACCACCAAGAAAATGTGCGACAAGGGCCGCATGACCGCCGAAGAGGCCTTCACCAATTCGCTGAGAACTGCGCAACGCTGGCGGTTCGACGACAAGAACCGTCTGATCATCGAGGGCGAGGCCGCGCGGCTCCTGCTGACGGCCAGCAAGAAGTAACGGGATTCCACGTGACGGCAGCCTCGGCCGCAAAGCCCGCTCTGCAGACCGGCTCGCCGAGAGCCGACAACACGTTGGCCGTCGCCGCCGTTCACCTGCACGCCGACATCGCCGGCGTGGTGTTCTGGCCCGAGCAGAGCCTGCTTGCCGTCGCCGACCTGCATCTCGAGAAGGGCTCGAGCTTCGCCGAGCGCGGCGTGCTGCTGCCGCCCTACGACACGGCGGCGACGCTTTCGCGGCTCGGCGCGCTGATCGCGCGCTATGTGCCGCGCACGGTGGTGGCGTTGGGCGACAGCTTCCACGACGGGCGGGGCCCGGCGCGGCTCGCCGACACCGACCGCGCCACGCTGAAATCGATGCAGAAGGGCCGCGATTGGATCTGGATCACCGGCAATCACGATCCCGAACCGGCCGAGAACATCGGCGGCCGGTTTCTCGACGTGCTCAAGGTCGGCGCGCTGACGTTCCGGCACGAGCCGGGCGGGGAGGACGAAGGCGAGGTCGCCGGCCACCTGCATCCGGTTGCGCGCGTCGCCCGGCGCGGCCGCGCAGTGAGCCGCCGTTGCTTCGCAAGCGACGGCGTGCGGCTGGTGATGCCGTCGTTCGGCGCCTATACCGGCGGGCTCAACGTGCGCGATCGCGCGTTTGCCAACGTGTTTCCGACGCTCGGGTTTACCGCGCATATGCTGGGCGTCGAGCGGGTCTATCCGGTCGCCGCGCGGCACTGCCTGCCGGATTGATCGGCAAAGTCAATCGGCAAGCCCCCTGCTTTCAAGGCTTTTGCGCTCCGCTTAAGATCGTCCTCTGACATCGTGACAGGGGCGGCCATCCATGGGTTTGCCATTCAACGTTGTTTTCGCGGCATCCTTGTTGCTCGCGGGCAGCTTGCCGCCGGGGTTCGCCGCCGCGGCCGAGATCAAGCTGATGTGCCCGGCGCCGATGCGCACGACCATCACCGATCTGGTGGAGCAGTTCGAGCGCACGACGCCGCACAGGGTGACGGTCGTGCACACGCCCTCGCGCATGATAATCGAGCGCATCCAGGGCGGCGAGGCGTTCGACGTCTCGATCCTCACGGCGGAAGCAACCGATGGCCTCATCAAGCAGGGCAAGGTCGCAAGCCGCGTCGATATCGCCCGCTCCAGCATCGGGCTTGCCGTGCGCAGCGGCGCGCCCAAGCCCGACGTGTCGTCCGTCGAGGGCGTGAAGCGCACGCTGCTCGCGGCCAAGACCTTTGCCCGCAACGAGGGCGCCGAGAGCGGCAGGCACATGCTGTCGGTGTTCGACCGGCTCGGCATCGCCGGGCAGATGGCGGCCAAGACCAAGGCCATGCCGGTCGGCACCGGCTACGTGGCGGAGCTGGTCGCGCGCGGCGAGGCCGAGCTTGCCGCGCAGCAGATGCCGGAGTTGAAAGCGGTGGCCGGCGTGGACCCGTTCCCGCTGCCGCCCGAGCTTCAGCTCATCATCGTGTTTTCCGCAGGCGTCTCGCCGGCGCCGAAGGAGCCGGATGCCGTCAACGCGCTGGTGGCGTTTCTGTCGTCGCCGGCTGCAACCGCGACCATCCGGTCCAAGGGACTCGAACCGCCGCGATAGCGGTCAATCGCGCCGGAACATGACCGAGGCGAGCCAGCCGGTGAACATCGCCATCATTGCCGCGGTCAGGCCGTAGAAGAAGCCGTAATCGCGGGCCGCGGTCGCGACGAACTGCTCGAAGCCGACCTTGACGATCTCGAAGGCCGAGTTGCCGCGCGCGACCATCTGCCGGTCCGTGAACACCCGCACGTCGACGTCATAGTTGCCGATCGGCGTCTCTGCCGGCAGGGTGATCTCGGCGCGGAACACGGTCGGCGTCAAAAGCGTGACTGCGTTGGTTTTCTGCGAATAGAGCCGATGCGAGGTCTTCAGCCGCACGAAGTTCATGCGGAACGCGTCATTGGGGCCCGGATCGCCCTGGTCGGGGCCGATCTGCTGCGGCAGCAGGAAGCTGTCGAGGTTGAGCTGCATCTGCCGGATCATGTCGGCCGTCGCGAATTGCTCGGTGGGGCGGGTCGCCAGCATCGCCAGATAGCTCGGCACCTTAACGAAGGTCCGCGAATCCGTGTTGGTCCAGATGCCGAGCACGCGCTCCTTCCTGAGCGTCTCGATGTTCTGCTTCGGGCCGGTGACGACGGCGGTGAGGTCGTAGCCGCCGGTGCGGCGGCGCGAGGCCGGCGTGTCGGGCTCGATGGTGCCGAACAGCACGATTTCCGTGCCGGTGAAGTTCGACGTCACCATCACCTGATGCCGCGAGATCGACGTTACCAGCCGTTCCGCCGAAGCGGGTGCCGCGGCTCCAATCAGCACGGCGAGCGCGGCCGCCGCTATGGTGAGCCGGCGGATCATTCGGCACCCAACTGGCGGATCGAATAGAGGTCGCCGGGCTGCACCACGAGCTGGTAGGCAAACCGCATGCCCACCGCGAGCACGAGGAGCCCGAGCAGGAGCCGCAGCCGCTCGCCGCGCATGTTCTGGCCGGCGCGCGCGCCGAACTGGGCGCCGATCACGCCGCCGACCATCAGGATCAGCGCCAGCACCACGTCCACCAGATGATTGGTGGTGGCGTGCATCACCGTCGCCGATGCCATCGTGATCAGCGTCAGCACCATCGAGGTGCCGATCACGGTCGCGGTCGGCACGCGCAGGAAGTAGATCAGCATCGGCACCAGCAGGAAGCCGCCGCCGATGCCCATCACCGCGCCGACGAAGCCGATGATGAAGCCGATCGCCCAGACCGGAATGGCCGAGACGTAGATCTTGGAGCGCTTGAAGCGCATCTTCAGCGGCAGGCCGTGCACCCAGGTGTGGGCGCCGCCGCGCCGCAGCGTCGGCGGCTTGCCCTGCTGCTCGCGCAGGATCGCGCGGATGCTTTCGTTGATCATCAGCCCGCCGACGGTGGACAAAAGCACGACGTAGGAGAGGCCGATGGTGATATCGAGCTGGCCGAGCGAGCGCAGCATGGTGAACAGCCAGACGCCGACCGCCGTTCCAAGGATACCTCCGGCGAGCAGCATCATGCCGAGCGAGAGATCGACCGCCCGCCGCCGCCAGTAGGTGATCACGCCGGAGCATGACGACGCGGCGATGTGGCTGGCGACGCTCGCCACCGCCACGGCCGGGGAGATGCCGACGAAGATCAAGAGCGGCGTCATCAGGAACCCGCCGCCGATGCCGAACATGCCGGAGATGAAGCCGACCGCGAGCCCCATCGCGAGAACGACGAACATATCGACGGGGATGTCGGCAATGGGAAGGTAGATTTGCACGCGGCAGTCCGGTTGATTGCGAGGTCAGGCCCGAGGCGTCACGTCACGCCCGTCGCGGCAACTCGGACCCTTCCGGTATAGGCTCGATTGCGCGGATGTCCACGCAATTTGTAACAGCACGGCACTGCGCCTTATTCAAATCCGCGTTGTCGCAGGCGCGTCGTTACTGCCCCGGACGTCTCGTCGCTTTGGCCTGCGCGGCGGGAGCCTTGTCCCAGCCGCCGGGCGGCGCCTTGAGGTTGATCGCTTCGTCGGGCTCGCGGTCGGGTGTAAAGCCCTGGACCGCGGTCTTGGCCATCGCCAGCGTCTTCTGGTCGAGCCTCGCTGCGACCTCGTCGCGCTTCTTGGCGGCTTCGCCGTCGCCTGCGGCGGCGGCCAGCGCGAACCAGCGATAGGATTCCGCGAGGTTGGCGCTGATGCCGATGCCGCGGGCATAAAGGATCGCCAGGTTGTACTGGCTGTCGGTCACGCCGTAGTTCGAAGCTTTCTGGAACCACTGCGCCGCGGCCTTGTAGTCGGGCTTGCCGTCGACGCCCTCGGCATAGAGCACCGCGAGATTGTGCATGGCCTTGGCGTGGCCTTTGCCGGCAGCGGCCAGATAGAGCTTGCGGGCGTTCGGCACGTCCTTTTTCAGGCCGTCGCCCTTCTCGTTCAGGCCGGCGAGGCGAAATTGGGCGGGGGCGAAGCCGGCATGGGCCGCGCGCTCGAGCCAGCGCGCCGCCTCCGCGGTGCTCTGCGGCAGGCCGCGGCCCTCGGCATAGCGGATGCCGAGCTCGTATTCGGCGGCCGGGTCGCCGGCAGCGAGCGCGTGACGCAGCACCGGGCTGATCGAGACCGGCAGCGCGTCGATGTGCGGCTTTCCGGTCGGGGCGGCCGCTTCCGGCGCCTTCGCCGGCGCCTGTGCCGGCGGCGTCCTGCGCCCGATCGAGCCGGTCACGTCGCTGTTGTGCGGCTTCGGCATGATCACCGTCGAGGGGTCGAAGAACGATGCCATGTTGCCGATCTGGCCGGTGGCCTCGGGGTCGGCGCCCTGCGGCACGATCAGCGAGCCCTGCGGCGACGGCATCGGCCGGCTTGGTGCGGGCGTGGTGCTCGGCGCATGGCCCGGCTTGCCGTCGGGTGTGCTCTTGGGTGCGTCCGAGCGGCCCAGGTTCTCGACGTTCGGCGGCCGCGGAGCGTCGGAGAACAGGAGGTCCATCGCCGTCATCGCCGTGCCGACGACGATGACGGCAACGCATGTCGCGATCAGCACCCGCTTCAGGAACAGCCGCACCCGCTGGCCGCGCGGCAGCGGCGCGTCGGGCACGTGGCTCTCGAGTCCCTGGCTCGCCGGCAGCGGCGGTGGCATGGCGGCCGGCGCGGCAGCCGGCATCGGCGATGGCATCGGCGATGGCATCTGGACCGGCGCGGACAATTGCGGCTCGGCCGCGGCGTTCTTTTTCTTGAACCAGCCGCGGCTTTTCTTCTCGCCCGGTTGCTTCGGGGCCTTCACCGGGGTGTCGAGATAGGCGGACTTGGCGGCGTTGCGGGCCGCGGCGATCGCCGCCGATTTGCTGGCAGGGTCGGACGCCGCATGCTTGAAGCCGCTCAGCGCCGCTTCCGAGGCGGCGATGCGGGCTGCGGCCGAGCCCGGGCGCACGCGCGGCGCGCCGCTGCCGGGCTCGAGCGGCGTATCGGGCGGCAGGTTCGGATCGATCGGCTGGCGCGCGGGTCCGCTCGGCATGGCCT